>NZ_JAPTFQ010000054.1:0-32811 GCF_030985535.1 Stenotrophomonas sp. Sm2128 | reverse complement strand
CGCGGCATGGATGCCGCGGCCAAGCCCCCAAGGACGGGTTTACGGCGTCCCCCGCCAACCCATCCTGGCCCGGCCCTTCTCGCAACCCCTGACCACCGACCAAGCGCCGTTGCTGTTGCTGTTGCTTCAAAACCAGCCTGCCGCAGGCAGCGCCGCAGCCGCCGCTGCGAGGAAACCTGAATACGTTCGAACACCTCACCTCAATCCCCCGCCCCAGCGGCCGATAACGGGGTTGTCACGGCGTATCCCGCCGCTGACCGGCTCGGCGCCGCCCGCCCGTTTCGACCTGGTCCTGCTCGATGAATCTCCTGCATCGCTGGCAACACTACTTCAGCAATCTCTCCGTCCGGCGCAAGCTCAACCTGCTGACGCTGCTCATCGCGCTCGGCGTGATCGCGCTCTCGGTGATCGCCGCCCGCATGCAGTACCTGGACCTCACCGAGACCCGCAAGACCGCGCTGAAGACCCAGGTCGAACTCAGCTACGGCATCCTCCAGCACTACCACCGCCTGGCCGGCACCGGCGAACTCAGCGAGGACGCCGCGAAGAGCGCCGCGTTGCAGGCCCTGGAAGTGATGCGCGCCGAGAACGATACGTACTACTTCAACATCTACGACACCGGCTACCGCCTGCTGATGCACCCGTTCCGCAAGGACCTGGTCGGCAAGGACATGAAGGACTTCCGTACCGACGACGGCGTGCGCATCTATTACGACCAGGTCGAAGCGGCCAAGGCCGGCGGTGGCTTCGTCAACTATCGATGGGCCAAGCCGGGCAGCAAGGGCGAGGTCGAGAAGGTCGCCTACGCCGGCCTGTTCGCGCCGTGGAACTGGGTGGTCAGCAGCGGCGTCTACATGGACGACGTGCAGCGGCAGGCGCTGGTGTTCACCGCCATCATGGCGATCTCCGGTGGTGTGCTGGTGCTGATCGTGCTGGCCCTGAGCTGGGTCATCGGCAACCGTATCGCGCGCCCGCTGAAGCAGGCCACCGCCGTCGCCGAAGGCATCGCCAATGGCAAGCTGGACAGCCATATCGGCCCGCAGCCGCATGACGAACCCGGTCGCCTGCTGGAGGCCATGTCCGGCATGCAGCAGCAGCTGCATGCGGTCATCGGCGGCCAGCGCGAAATGGCCCGCCGTCACGATGCCGGCGAACTGAGTTACCGCATCGACGCCAGCGTCTTCCCCGGCGAGTACGGGCTGATGGTGCAGGAGACCAACACCCTGGTCGGCAGCCATGTGCAGACCCTGCATGACGTGCTGGACGTGGTACAGCAGTACGCAGTCGGCGACCTCAGCCGCGACATCGCCCGCTACCCCGGCGAGAAGGCGGCGATGACCACCACCGTCGACACCGTCAAGGCCAACCTCGGCCGCATCAATGCCGAGATCAAGCAGCTGGCCAGTGCCGCCGCCGCCGGCGACTTCAGCCAGCGCGGTGATGCGCAGCGCTTTGATCACGATTTCCGCCTGATGCTGGAAAACCTCAACGCAATGATGGCGGTCAGCGATGACAACCTCGGCAAGCTCTCGCAGTTGCTGTCGGCCATCGCCGAAGGCGACCTGACCGCACGCATGCACGGCGACTATCAGGGCGTGTTCGCACGCATGCGCGACGACGCCAACACCACCGTTACGCAGCTGACCCAGATCGTTGGCCAGATCCAGGCCAGTGCCTCCAGCATCACCCTCGCCGCTGGCGAGATCGCGTCCGGCAACAGCGACCTGTCGCGCCGTACCGAGCAGCAGGCCGCCAACCTGGAAGAGACCGCCGCCTCGATGGAGGAACTGACCTCCACCGTGCGCCAGAACGCCGAGCACGCCCGCCAGGCCAACCAGCTCGCCATCGGCGCGCACGGTGTCGCTTCGCAGGGCGGCGAGGTGGTCGGCCAGGTGGTCACCACCATGTCGGCCATCGAAGCCTCGTCGAAGAAGATCGCCGAGATCATCAGCGTCATCGATGGCATCGCGTTCCAGACCAACATCCTGGCGCTGAACGCCGCAGTGGAGGCCGCGCGTGCCGGCGAGCAGGGCCGTGGTTTCGCCGTGGTCGCCAGCGAAGTGCGTACCCTCGCCCAGCGTTCGGCTGCGGCGGCCAAGGAGATCAAGGGCCTGATCGATGATTCGGTCGGCAAGGTCGCCGAAGGCTCCAGCCTGGTGCACCAGGCCGGCAGCACCATGGGCGAGATCGTCGCCTCGGTGCAGCGCGTGACCGACATCATGGCCGAGATCTCCGCCGCCTCGCAGGAACAGTCGGCCGGCATCGAGCAGGTCAACCAGACCGTGGTGCAGATGGACGAGACCACCCAGCAGAATGCTGCACTGGTGGAAGAAGCCACCGCCGCCGCACGTGCGATGGAAGACCAGGCCGCGCAGCTGGCCGACGCCGTGGCGATCTTCCGCCTCGACAACCAGGTCTCGGCCGCGGTGAAGGCTGTCGCCGAACGCGTGGAACCGGCGCGCATCACCACCGTGGCACGTCCGCAGCCGACCAGCACGCCCACGCCGGTACGTCGCAGCAGCAACGCCAGCACCTTCGCCGCCAGCGACAGCGACTGGCAGGAATTCTGAGACCCACCCGCGGCGGCTTCGGCCGCCGCCTCTGCCGATGGACACGTCCCCCGTGCAAAGTCCTACTCCCATCGTCACCGGCCCGCGCGAGTTCGAGTTCGCCGACCGTGATTTCCGCCGCGTCTGCGACCTGATCTACCAGCGCGTGGGCATCGCCCTCGCACCGGCCAAGCGCGACATGGTCTATGGCCGTCTGTCGCGCCGCCTGCGCACGCTGGGCATGCGCAGCTTCCAGCAGTACCTGGACCATCTTGAGCAGGAAGACGGTGACGAGTGGCAGGCGTTCACCAACGCACTGACCACCAACCTGACCTCGTTCTTCCGCGAGCCGCACCACTTCGACAAGCTGCGCGAAGAACTGCAGCAGCGTTCCAGCCGTGCGCCGCTGCTGCTGTGGTCGTGCGCGGCTTCCACCGGTGAGGAACCCTATTCGATGGCGATCACCGCCTGCGAGGCCTTCGGTACGCTGAAGCCGCCGGTGCGCATCATCGCTACCGACGTCGATACCCAGGTACTGGCCACCGCGGGCCGCGGCGTCTACAACATCGACCGTGTCGCCAATCTCGACCCGGACCTGCGCCGCCGCTACTTCCAGCGTGGCAGCGGTCCCAACGAGGGGCAGTGCCGCGTGCTGCCGGCGCTGCGCGAGCTGATCGAGTTCCGTCCGCTGAACCTGCTCGCCCCGCGCTACGACGTCGGCGGCCCGTTCGACGCGCTGTTCTGCCGCAATGTGATGATCTACTTCGACAAGCCGACCCAGCGCGCCATCCTCGGCCGCCTGGTGCAGCACCTGGCCGACGATGGCCTGCTCTACACCGGACACTCGGAGAACTACCTGCACGCCGCCGACCTGATCCAGCCCTGCGGGCGCACCCTGTACCGCCGCGCGGCAAAGGCCGGCTCATGAACGCCTCACTGCGTACCGACGACGTGATGCGCTACCAGGATGCACGCTTCCAGACCCTTGCCGCCAAGCTGCTGCCCACCCAGTACCTGGTGGTCGATGACACCACCGCGCTGACCACCACCCTGGGTTCGTGCGTGGCCGCCTGCCTGCGCGACCCGGTGCTGAAGATCGGCGGCATGAACCACTTTCTGCTGCCCGAGGGCAACGCCGGCGACGGCGCGCCCGCGCGTTACGGCAGCTATGCGATGGAACTGCTGATCAATGACATGCTCAAGCGCGGCGCGCACCGCAAGCGCATCGAGGCCAAGGTGTTCGGCGGCGCCAACGTACTGAAGGGCTTCACCAGCAATCCGGTCGGTACCCGTAACGCCGAGTTCGTGCGCCAGTACCTGCAGGCCGAGCATATTCCGATCATCGCCGAGGACCTCTGCGGCATCCATCCGCGCAAGATCTGGTTCTTCGCCGATACCGGCCGCGTGGTGGTGCAGCGCCTGCCGCACGCCCACGAGGCCGAGGTGGCTGCCACCGAATCGGCAGTGCGTGCGCGCCTGTCCAAGGCCCCGGTCACCGGTGGCGTGGAGTTGTTCGAATGACCCTGACCGGCAACGCCCCCTGCCGGGTCCTGATCGTCGACGACTCCGCCGTCGTGCGCCAGATGCTCACGGAAATCCTGTCCAGCGATCCGGCCATCGACGTGGTCGGCACCGCTGCCGACCCGCTGCTGGCGCGCGAGAAGATCAAGCGTCTGGCCCCGGACGTGATCACGCTGGACGTGGAAATGCCACGCATGGACGGCCTCGCCTTCCTGGAAAACCTGATGCGGCTGCATCCACTGCCTGTGGTGATGATTTCCTCGTTGACCGAGCGCGGCGCCGATACCACGCTGCAGGCACTGGCACTGGGCGCCGTGGACTTCGTCTCCAAGCCCAAGCTGGACGTCGCACGCGGCCTGCAGGGCTACGCCGACGAGATCATCGCCAAGGTGAAGATGGCGGCGCGCTCGCGGGTGCGCCCGCTGGTGCGTGCTGCCGCTCCGAAACTCCTGCTGGAAGCAGCTCCTGCAATGCGCCCGGCTGCACCGCAGTTCCGCACCACCGACCGCCTGATCGCGATTGGTTCTTCGGCCGGCGGCACCGAGGCGCTGCGCGTGGTGCTGGAAGGCATGCCGGCCGATGCGCCTGCCGTGGTGATGACCCAGCACCTGCCTGCCAGCTTCAGCAGCGCCTTCGCCGAACGCCTGGACCGGCATTCCGCGATGGCCGTGCGTGAGGCCAGCGACGGCGAGGCAGTGCTGCCTGGCCATGCTTACCTGCCACCGGGCGGCAAGCACCTGCGGATCATCCGCGACGGTGCGCGCTGGCGATGCCGCGTCGACGATGGCCCTGCAGTGAACCGTCACAAGCCCGCGGTGGACGTGCTGTTCCGTTCGGTCGCGCAGAGCGCGGGCGGCAACGCCATCGGCGCCATCCTCACCGGCATGGGTGACGATGGCGCGCGCGGCCTGCTGGAAATGCGCCAGGCCGGCGCGCCGACGCTGGTCCAGGATGAAGCCACCAGCGTAGTCTGGGGCATGCCCGGCGCTGCCTTCAAACTGGGAGCGGCCGAAGAACAGGTGCCATTGGAACGGATCGCCGAACGACTCTTGGCGCTCGCCCGCGGCTGATCGTCCGCGGCATCGCACCGCCTGATTCCCTCTTTCAGATGCCGGCCCCGGAAGGGCCGGCACGGCTGTCGTGTTTTCCAAGGAGTTTGACCATGGCCCTGCGTCTCTTCCGTTACCAACCGTCACTGCTGGCGGCCGCTCTGCTGGCTCCGCTGGCAGCCACCGCTGCCGGCGTGCCGGCACCGCCGCAGGCCACCCCGGGGCTTCCCCCCGCCCCCGTCGCGAAGGGCACCGCCTGGACCGATCGCGTTCAGATCCAGAGTGGTCCGGATACCGCATCGAAGCGCCTCCACGCACCCGACGTGGCGTTGCGCATCGTCACCCCCGATGACAGCGAGTCGCTCACGCCAAAGGGCCTCGCACTGCTCTTCAGCGGCAATGAGCCGGACTACTTCCGGCGCAACACCCTGCCCGGCAGCATCGTCGAGAGCCAGGCGAGCCCCGCCACCACGCTGATGCCCAACGTAGCCAGGGCGCTGGTGGGTGGCTACTTCAGCTATGCGCCCGACGCGCTGCCCAACCAGAGCAGCACTCTGCGTTTCAGTGCAGACACCTGGGCGCTGGTGCACCAGGGCAACACGCGGAAGGATCCCCTTTACCGCCTCAACCACGTCAGCACGATCGAGCAACGCCGTGCCGATGGCACCCTGGCTGAAATCATCAGATGCAGTGACAGCGACGACCGGGCGACCCTGGGCGAGTGGCAGGCCAATGACTACGCCAGGCTCAAGATTGCCGCCCAGGTGATCACGATGAAGTGCACCGAGCAGCTCATCAAGCGAATACCGGCGATGTACCCTCGCCCGCTTGCTGCTGAAGATCTCACGGCCTACGCAGGCGGTGCCGTGCCGCCGGCACGGGTGCGCATCTATGCCAGCCTGGGGCGGACCACCACCCTGTACACCGACGCCGCCTGCCGCGAGGATTACCGTGACAGGATCGACGTCAAGTACAACAACGCCGGTGACAAGGGCGTGCTCGGCATCCCCGCCACGGAAACCCTGCGCAGCAAGGAGAACGAGCGGTTCTCCATGCTCAGCTACCAGGAGTACGAAGTCGCCGGCGGCAAGCCGCTGATTGTCGAAGCGCGCTTCGACGCATCAAGCCGCATGTACTGCGACGGGCAGTTGTCGGGTCAGTTCGTGGCCAGGCCCGGACAGGACTACGAAGTGGAAATGGAAGTGGCCGACAAGATGTGCCGCCTGCATCTGCGCCAGGTACACGCCGATGGCAGCACGACGCCACAGGTCGCACGCAAGACCCCCAGCACCTGTGAGGGCACGCGTGCGCCGGTCCGCATTGAACCGCGGCAGGACATGCAGGTCCTGCTGTTCAGCCCAGGCCAGCTGCAGATCCAGGATGCCCGCCAGGGCGGCGCACCGGAACGGTTGACCGACGACGCGGGCAGCACCGAGGCACTGCGGAAGATGCTGCAGCAGGCCAGCAGCAATCCCGGCACACGCCTGTGCGTGGTGATACCGGCTACCGATTACAGCAGCGCCCTTCACGATGCCGTGCGCGAACGCGTACTGGACGCACCGCAGGTATTGCCCAGCCTGTGGGAAGAGGCGGCCACGGTGAACAGGCGCCGCAGTGCCGCCGCCGATGCTCCGGTCGACATCGCCGCTGCGATCGCCCATTGCAATGCGTTCCCGATCAGGGAGTTCGCGCCGCGCTGAGCAATCGCTCCCCTACCTTCGGCTTTCGCCGGGCATCAACCACCAGAGCGCGCACAGCGCCTCATCTTCGTTTCCCCAAGGAGTACTACCGTGGCATTACGCCCAACCTGCCTCACCGCCGCGATCGCGGCCACCCTGCTGCTGGCGCCGTCGGCCTACGCCAACGACGAAGCACCCACACCCACGCCTGCCGTGGCTTCCGCAGTCACCAGCGGATCAACGCTCGATCCAGCAACGGATGCGGCGACCGCGCCAGACGCGGCGCACGCCCCCACCGCGGCCGATCCGGCCATCGGGAATGTCACAGCCGCCGTGGCACCTCCTGTCGACTACAGCAGCCTGCAGCACATCAAGGTCACCTCCGGACTGGGTGCAGGCCCCAACGGCAATCGCGTGGGCGATCACGTGCTGCGCCTGGTGATGCGTGCCGATACCGCTGCCGTCACCGCGGCCAAGGTCGGCCTGTCTGCTCTTGCGTTCGTCACTGGCGTGGGTGACATCGGTACCAGCAACAGCTTCAGCAAGAACAACGTCCGTGGCGAGGACATCCACTCTGTGCCCAGCCCGGCCTTCGGCGCATTGCCCGGCATGATCCGCGAGCAGCTGGCACTCTATTTCGCGGCCCACCCCGGCGCCATTCCCAGCGACGAGCGCACCGTGGAAGCCAGCGCCGGCCAGTGGTCGCTGGTGTACCAGAAGCTCAGCGATGCAGAGACCCCCTACGAGCTGCGCCACGATGTAACCATCGGCTTCCCGGTGGTGCGCAAGCTGTTCCGCAGCGCCAGTGGCGGCCAGGGCGTGCACTGCCGGGACGAAGCACGGGTTGCCCCGCTGCAGGAATGGCAGGCAGACGACTATGCGAAGGCCAAGGCGGCGTCGCGTGAGTTCGCCGAGGCCTGCATCGCGCGTTTCGTGGCTGAGCTGCCCCGCCTGTTCCCCGACCATGGCGCTCTGCCGCAGCCTGCGGTGGAAGCCGAGCTTCCGGCGGAAACGCCGGCCGTGACCGAGGAAGCGGCGGCCGTTACCCAGGCCTGAACCTGGGTACGCCCCCAAACGAAGAACCCCCGGCTCTCACCGGGGGTTCTTCGTTTCAACGGCATGCCGGCCAGCGGCCGGCACTACCGCATCAGGCAGCGACCGTGTTGGCCACGTCCTGGTATTCCTCGATCTGGTCGAAGTTCATGTAGCGGTAGATCTCCGCACCATTGGCGTTGATCACGCCGATGTCCGCCATGTACTCCTCCTTGGTCGGGATGCGGCCCAGACGCGAGCAGATCGCGGCCAGTTCGGCCGAACCCAGGTACACGTTGGTGTTGCGGCCCAGGCGGTTCGGGAAGTTGCGGGTCGAGGTCGACATCGCGGTGGAGCCTTCGCGGATCTGCGCCTGGTTGCCCATGCACAGCGAGCAGCCCGGCATTTCCATGCGGGCGCCGGTGGCGCCGAAGGTGCCGTACACGCCTTCCTTGGTCAGCTCCGAAGCATCCATCTTGGTCGGCGGAGCCACCCACAGGCGGGTCGGCAGGTCACGCTTGCCTTCCAGCAGCTTGGCAGCGGCACGGAAGTGACCGATGTTGGTCATGCACGAACCGATGAACACTTCGTCGATCTTGGCGCCAGCGACTTCGGACAGGGTCTTCACGTCGTCCGGATCGTTCGGGCAGGCCACGATCGGCTCGTGGATGTCGGCCAGGTCGATCTCGATGACAGCGGCGTACTCGGCGTCGGCATCCGGCTCCAGCAGCTGCGGGTTGGCCAGCCACGCCTCCATCTTCTCGATGCGACGCTGCAGCGAACGCGGATCCTGGTAGCCCTCGGCAATCATCCACTTCAGCAGGGTGATGTTGCTGGTCAGGTACTCGATGATCGGTTCCTTGTTCAGGCGCACCGAGCAACCGGCCGCCGAACGTTCTGCCGAGGCGTCGGACAATTCGAACGCCTGTTCGACCTTCAGCTCCGGCAGGCCTTCGATTTCCAGGATGCGGCCGGAGAAGATGTTCTTCTTGCCAGCCTTGGCCACGGTCAGCAGGCCCGACTTGATCGCGTACAGCGGGATCGCGTTGACCAGGTCACGCAGGGTCACGCCCGGCTGCATCTTGCCCTTGAAGCGCACCAGCACCGACTCCGGCATGTCCAGCGGCATCACGCCGGTGGCCGCAGCGAAGGCGACCAGGCCCGAACCGGCCGGGAACGAAATGCCCACCGGGAAGCGGGTGTGCGAGTCACCACCGGTACCCACGGTGTCCGGCAGCAGCATGCGGTTGAGCCAGCTGTGGATCACGCCGTCGCCCGGGCGCAGCGAAACGCCGCCACGGGTGGAGATGAACTCCGGCAGGGTGTGGTGGGTCTTCACGTCCACCGGCTTCGGGTAGGCGGCGGTGTGGCAGAACGACTGCATCACCAGATCGGCCGAGAAGCCCAGGCAGGCCAGGTCCTTCAGCTCGTCACGGGTCATCGGGCCGGTGGTGTCCTGCGAGCCGACCGAGGTCATCTTCGGTTCGCAGTAGGTGCCCGGGCGCATGCCCTGGCCTTCCGGCAGGCCACAGGCGCGGCCGACCATCTTCTGTGCCAGCGAGAAGCCCTTGCCGGTGTCGGCCGGCTGCACCGGCAGGCGGAACAGGTTGGTCGGGGCCAGGCCCAGCGCTTCGCGCGCCTTGCCGGTCAGGCCACGGCCGATGATCAGCGGAATGCGGCCACCGGCACGCACTTCGTCGAACAGCACTTCGGACTTGACCTGGAACTCGGCGATCACTTCACCGTTCTTCAGCGCCTTGCCTTCGTACGGACGCAGCTCGACCACATCGCCGTGCTCCATCTTCGACACGTCCAGCTCGATCGGCAGTGCGCCGGCATCTTCCATGGTGTTGTAGAAGATCGGGGCGATCTTCGAACCCAGGCAGACGCCACCGGCGCGCTTGTTCGGGATGAACGGAATGTCATCACCGGTCCACCACAGCACGCTGTTGGTGGCCGACTTGCGCGAGGAGCCGGTACCGACCACGTCGCCGACATAGGCAACCAGGTGGCCCTTGTCCTTCAGGTCGAGGATCTGCTGGATCGGGCCGCGCTTGCCGTCTTCTTCCGGGGTGAACGGCGCGTCGTCGCGCTTGTTCTTCAGCATCGCCAGGGCGTGCATCGGGATGTCCGGGCGGGTGGTCGCATCCGGTGCCGGCGACAGGTCGTCGGTGTTGGTCTCGCCAGGCACCTTGAACACGGTGACGGTCAGGCTCTGCGGCACTTCCGGGTTGCTGGTGAACCACTCGGCATCGGCCCAGCTCTGCAGCACGGCCTGGGCGTTGGCGTTGCCGGCCTTGGCCTTTTCCTGCACGTCGTGGAACGCGTCGAACACCAGCAGGGTCTTCTTCAGGCCGTTGGCGGCGATGGTGCCGACGCTGGTGTCGTCCAGCAGCTGCACCAACGGCGCAACGTTGTAACCGCCGAGCATGGTGCCCAGCAGTTCGGTGGCGCGCTCGCGGCTGATCAGCGGGTTCTGCTCGCTGCCCAGCGCGATCGCGGCCAGGTACGAGGCCTTGACCTTGGCTGCGTCATCGACGCCGGCCGGCACGCGGTGGGTCAGCAGGTCGAGCAGGAACTCGGCCTCGCCCTGCGGCGGGTTCTTCAGCAGTTCGATGACATCGGCCGTCTGCTGCGCGCTCAGCGGCAGCGGCGGGATGCCAAGCGCAGCGCGCTCGGCGACGTGGTGGCGGTAGGCTTCCAACATGACAACTCCCGGGTAATGCGTAGGTTGAAATAACAAAGTGGGCTCAGGCTTGCGGCACGATCAGCTTCAGGCCCTTGAAGTAGTCGCGGTAAAACGTGTCGTTCCAGGTGATCAGGCCGTCGCACTGCAGCAGTGCGTGGGCGCCGACCATGAATTCGTCCAGGCTGCGGCGGCTGCCGCCGCGCTGGCGATGACGGCGGTGCATCTCGCCGGCGCGCAGTGCCGACTTGGCTTCCATCGGGTTGAAATGCACGCCCATCTCTTCCAGCGCTTCGAGCACTTCGGCACCGCCGCGCAGCGAAGCGCAGACTTCGGCCAACGTCGCGCCACAGACCACCACGCGGCCGCCGACCAGGCTCTGCCGCAGGATGGCTTCCACGGCATCGGCCTGCGGACCATTGCTGAGCAGCTCGACCAGCACCGGTGAATCGACGGCGATCATCACGGCTTACTCCTCGTCACGCACCGCGCGCACCGCCGCGTCGGACGATTCGAAGCCGTCCAGCGCGAACTTGCCGCGCGCCCGTGAAATGGCATCGTCAACACTCTTGCGCAGGATGATGCGGCTGCCGTCCAGCTCGACCTTCAGCAGCGTGCCCTTGGTCAGGCCGAGGGCATCACGCACCGCCTTGGGCAGGGTGATCTGTCCGCGTTCAGCAACGGTGGCTTCCATGGGGGTACGCCTCAAAAAGTATGCATGAATTATACATACTCGCAGTATCTGGAACAAACCCGCCCAATCCGTGACCGCGATCCTGCGCTGGTCGCATCCGGGGGTTAGACTGGCTCCGCAGCGACCTGCTGCGGCCCCGGGCTGGACGCACCGCGTGCCGCCCGCACCTACCCGCCATAAAAGGATGTTCCATGCGCGCCTTGACCCTTGCCCTGATGCTGGCTGCCCCGCTGGCCCTTTCGACGACGGCAGCCCACGCCAATCCGTTCGGCGCCTACACCACCGGCGTCGAGATCACCCAACAGCAGATGGACACCCTGGAAGTCGGCAAGACCAGCCAGGACCAGGTCCGTGAGAAGTTCGGCGCACCCGGTCGCCGCGAACAGCTGGGCGACACGCAGGTCTGGTACTACGACTACGTGAAGATCAAGACCTTCGGCAAGAACATCCAGGAAGCGACCGTCCTGGAATTCAACAAGCAGGGTGTGCTGACGGCCAAGTCCAAGAGCAACGCTGTTGGCAAGACCGGCAATCCGCTGCTGGATGCCGCCAACGGCAAGTAAGTCCTGCTCGACACGCACTTCCGGACGGGGCGCCCATGGGCGTCCCGTCTGCGTTCTGGCCAGCGGGCGACGACCGCACGCGCTGACACGAAGGCTACACACACCGCTGTAACCTTGCGTTCCAAGCCAGCCGGGTCATTGCCGGGCGCTGGATCGCCGATACTGGGCAGGATCCGGGGCCGGAATGCCACCGGCGACCGCAAGCAGGCCCCTGCACGCACGGGCCAGAGCAAGCCATCCGCAAGAAGGAGTTACCCCGCATGAGCGATTCGTTCTCCACCCGCAGCCAGCTGAACGTCGGCGGCAAGACCTACGACTACTTCAGCCTGCCCACGCTGGGCCAGCGCTTCGATATCTCCCACCTGCCCTACTCGATGAAGATCCTGCTGGAGAACCTGCTCCGGCACGAGGACGGCGGCATCACCGTCGGCAAGGACCACATCGAAGCCGTGGCCCGCTGGAATCCGGCGGCAGAACCGGACACCGAGATCGCCTTCATGCCGGCGCGCGTGGTCCTGCAGGACTTCACCGGCGTGCCCTGCGTGGTCGACCTGGCCGCGATGCGCGATGCGGTGGTCAAGCTCGGCGGCTCGCCGGAGCAGATCAACCCGCAGATTCCCTCCGAACTGGTCATCGACCACTCGGTGCAGGTCGATGTGTTCGGCAAGCCGGACGCACTGGACCTCAACGGCAAGATCGAATTCCAGCGCAACCAGGAACGCTACGGCTTCCTGCGCTGGGGCCAGAAGGCCTTCGACAACTTCAAGGTGGTGCCGCCGAACACCGGCATCGTCCACCAGGTGAACCTGGAAAACCTCGCCCGCGTGGTGATGACCGCGGAGAAGGATGGCAAGGCCGTGGCCTACCCCGATACCGTGTTCGGTACCGACAGCCACACCACCATGATCAACGGCATCGGCGTGCTGGGCTGGGGTGTGGGCGGCATCGAAGCGGAGGCCGCCATGCTCGGCCAGCCATCGTCGATGCTGATCCCGCAGGTGGTCGGCTTCAAGCTGACCGGCAAGCTGCCCGAGGGTGCCACCGCCACCGACCTGGTGCTGACCGTCACCCAGATGCTGCGCAAGCTGGGCGTGGTCGGCAAGTTCGTCGAGTTCTACGGTGACGGCCTGCAGCACTTGCCGCTGGCCGACCGCGCCACCATCGGCAACATGGCCCCGGAATACGGCGCCACCTGTGGCATCTTCCCGATCGACGCCGAGTCGCTGAACTACCTGCGCCTGTCCGGCCGCAGCGAAGAGCAGATCAACCTGGTCGAGGCCTACGCCAAGGCGCAGGGCCTGTGGCACGAGCCGGGCAGCCCGCACGCCCAGTACAGCACCACGCTGGAACTGGACATGGGCACGGTGAAGCCGTCGCTGGCCGGCCCGAAGCGCCCGCAGGACCGCGTGCTGCTGGAAGACGTGCAGAAGAACTACCGTGAAGCCCTGGTCGGCATGACCGCCAACCGTGACAAGCGCAGCGACGACGTCTCCTCGTTCGTCAACGAAGGCGGCGGCGCCGCGGTCGGCAACGAGCAGCTGGCCAAGGGCTTCGCCGACATCGAGATCGAAGGCCGCAAGGTCCGCCTGAAGGACGGCGCGGTGGTCATCGCTGCCATCACTTCGTGCACCAACACCTCCAACCCGGCGGTGATGATCGGCGCCGGCCTGCTGGCCCGCAATGCGGCCGCCAAGGGCCTGAACCGCCAGCCGTGGGTGAAGACCTCGCTCGGGCCGGGCTCGCGGGTGGTCACCGATTACCTGGAAAAGGCCGGCGTACTGAAGGAGCTGGAAAAGATCGGCTTCTACGTGGTCGGCTACGGCTGCACCACCTGCATCGGCAACTCCGGCCCGCTGCCGACCGAAGTCAGCGCCGGCATCGCCACCGGCGACCTGGTGGTCACCTCGGTGCTGTCGGGCAATCGCAACTTCGAGGGCCGCGTACACCCCGAAGTGAAGATGAACTACCTGGCCAGCCCGCCGCTGGTGGTGGCCTACGCCATCGCCGGCACCACCGACATCGACCTGACCACCCAGCCGCTGGGTACCGGCAGCGATGGCCAGCCGGTGTTCCTGCGCGACATCTGGCCGAGCAACAAGGAAATCGGTGACGTCATCGCCGCCACCATCGGCCCGGAGATGTTCAAGCAGAACTACGCGGATGTGTTCAAGGGTGACACCCGCTGGAACACCATCGCCTCGCCGGACGGCAACCTGTACTCGTGGAGCGATGCGTCCACCTACATCAAGAACCCGCCGTACTTCGATGGCATGACCATGC
Source organism: Stenotrophomonas sp. Sm2128 (assembly GCF_030985535.1). Taxonomy (NCBI): domain Bacteria; kingdom Pseudomonadati; phylum Pseudomonadota; class Gammaproteobacteria; order Lysobacterales; family Lysobacteraceae; genus Stenotrophomonas; species Stenotrophomonas sp. Sm2128. The sequence continues at coordinate 18,758 of NZ_JAPTFQ010000054.1, read as the reverse complement.
AGACCGGCAGCATCGACGACGTGCATGGTGCGCGCGTGATGGGCCTGTTCGGCGATTCGATCACCACCGACCACATCTCCCCGGCCGGCAACATCAAGAAGGACTCGCCGGCGGGCCGCTTCCTGCAGGAACGTGGCGTGCAGCCGGCCGACTTCAACAGCTACGGCAGCCGCCGCGGCAATGATGACGTGATGGTGCGCGGCACCTTCGCCAACATCCGCATCAAGAACCTGATGTTCGGTGGCGAGGAAGGCGGCAACACCCTGTACTACCCGGCCGGTGGCGGCCAGCCGGAAAAGCTGGCGATCTACGATGCGGCCATGAAGTACAAGGCCGACAAGGTGCCGCTGGTGGTGCTGGCCGGCAAGGAATACGGTACCGGCTCGTCGCGTGACTGGGCTGCCAAGGGCACCCTGCTGCTGGGGGTGAAGGCGGTCATCGCCGAAAGCTTCGAGCGCATCCACCGCTCCAACCTGGTCGGCATGGGCGTGCTGCCGCTGCAGTTCCGCAACGGCGAGAACGCGCAGAGCCTGGGCCTGGACGGCTCGGAAGTGATCGACATCACCGGCCTGCAGGATGGCGCCAGCAAGCGCGCCACGGTCACCGCGACCAAGGCCGATGGCACGAAGAAGACCTTCGAGGTGTCGGTGATGCTGCTGACCCCGAAGGAAGTCGAGTACTTCCGTCATGGTGGCCTGCTGCAGTACGTGCTGCGCCAGTTGGCCAGCAAGTAACGTTCCGCTCTCGGTAGAGTCGACTGCTAGTCGACTACCCAACAAAAGGGCCGGACCCTCGCGGATCCGGCCCTTCCTGTTTCTCTGCAGCCAGGCATGGCCTGGCTCTACCGCATCTCCGGCGGCACCGGGATGGGCGCCAGGTGCGCGCTCAGCGGCGCGGCGCGTCCGGGTCGGTGCGCAGCGCCTTCAGCAGGCCCCACATGTAGAACGCCAGGGTGAACGAGAACGGCAGGCCGCACAGCACCACCGCCGTCTGCATTGCGCTGAAATTGCCGGCCAGCAGCAGCCCGACGCTGGCCACGGTGATGCCGACGGCCCAGAACACGCGCAGCCAGATCGGCGCGTCATGGCCGTCTTCCACCCCATCGTCAACGCGACGGGTACACAGGTTGGCGATCATCAGCGTGCCCGAATCGACCGGGGTCAGGAACAGCACGAAGCCGATCACCACTGCGGCACCGGCCACGTACGGCGCGGCGGGCAGGTATTCCAGCAGCTTGAACAGCGTCATCGCCGCATCGTGCTGGGCCACGTCACCCAGGATCGCCTGGCCATGGTTGAGCACCAGGTCGATGGCGGTGTTGCCGAAGATCGACAGCCACGCCAGGGTGAAGCCGAGCGGGATCAGCAGCACGCCCATGATCACTTCGCGGATGGTGCGGCCACGCGAGATGCGTGCCACGAAAAGGCCGACGAACGGCGCCCAGGCGATCCACCAGGCCCAGTAGAACAGCGTCCACGAGCCCATCCACTCACGGCCCTTCGGGTCGTTGAGGTACATGTCGAAACTCTTGCGCACGAACGCACCGAGGTAATCGCCGGTGTTCTGGATCAGGCCATCGAACAGGTGCAGGGTCGGGCCGGTGACCAGCACGAACAGCAGCAGGCCGCACAGCAGGCGCACGTTGAGGTTGGACAACCAGGCAATGCCCTTCTCCACACCGGCGACCACGCCGATGGTGGCCACCACCATCATCACCAGCACGATCGCCACCAGCACCTGCGGCGTATCCGGGATGTGGAACAGGTAGACCAGGCCGGACTGCACCACCAGCGCACCGATGCCGAGGTTGGTAACCATCGAGATCAGCGTGGCGAGGATACCGAAGCCATCGACCATGTCGCCGATGCGGCCATGGATGCGCTCTCCGAAGATCGGGTACAGCGCCGAGCGCAGCGCCAGCGGCAGGTCACGGCGGTAGGCGAAATAGCCCAGCGCAACGCCGACCAGCGCATACAGCGCCCAGCCGTGCAGGCCCCAGTGCAGGAAGGTCAGCACCATCGCCTCGCGGCCGGCGGCCACGGTGCCGCCGGGTTGCCCGGGCGGATGCAGGAAGTGGTCCAGCGGCTCGTAGGCGCCGTAGTACAGCAGCGCGATGCCGATGCCGGCCGAGAACAGCATCGAGACCCAGGCGACGTAGCCGAAGGCCGGCGATTCCTCGTTGTGACCCAGGCGGATGCGGCCATACGGCGAGAACGCCAGCCACAGCACGAAGCCCAGGCACAGCACGATCAGCAGCATGTACCACCAGCCGAACGCGGCCGACACCTCGGCCTGCGCCCATTGCAGCCAGTGCTCGCTGCCTTCGGGATAGAGAACGGTGAGCAGCCCGAGGATGCCGATCGACACCGAGGAGCTGAAGAAGACAAAACGGTTCAAGCGCAGGGGCGAACGCTTGGGATGAGCCAGGGAAGACATGGGGTCGTCTCATCAAGTCCGAGGGAGCACATGGGCGGGGCCGGACCGGTAAACCGGGCCCATGGCGTGGGGCGCGAGCGCATCCTAGGGTTTATTGATTGAACGTTCAATCAATAAAAAGCATAATGGCGGGCAGCCCGATCCTTCGGGTCGCAATCCGTGGAGAGACAATGCCGAAGAAAGGCGTGGAACCGGTACGGCGCGAACAGCTGATCCGGGCCACTTTCCAGACCATCGACGAGATCGGCATGGCCGATGCGACCGTCGCCACCATCGCGAAGAAGGCAGGGCTGTCCAGCGGCATCGTCGCCCACTACTTCGGCGACAAGGACGGCCTGCTCAATGCTGCAATGCGGCAGATCCTGCGCGAGCTGAAGGACGCGGTCGCCCGCTACCGCGCCGACGCCAGCGACGACCCGCGCGAGCAGCTGCGCGCCATCGTCGACGGCAACTTCGACGACAGCCAGATCAACGGCACCGCGATGCGCGTCTGGCTCACCTTCTGGGCCGCGAGCATGCACCAGCCGGAACTGGCCCGGCTGCAGCGCGCCAACGACCAGCGCCTGTTCTCCAACCTGTGCCACCAGTTCAACCGCCTGCTGCCCCACCCGCAGGCCCGCCTGGCCGCCCGCGGGCTGGCCGCGATGATCGATGGCCTGTGGCTGCGCGGCAGCCTGGTCGGCGGCCAGTTCAACGCCGAGAAGTCCCGGCGCATCGCTTACGGCTACATCGACTTCCAGTTGCAGGCTGTCGCGCTATAAGCGCTTCAGCACCCGCCCCCTTCCAAGGAGTACGCCCCATGACCACCCTGCCCGTCCAACAGCTCTACATCCACGGCCAGCGCGTCGATGCCACCAGCGGCAAGACCTTCAAGACCGTCAACCCGGCCACCGGTGAGGTGATCGCCGAAGTGCAGGTTGCCAGCCAGGCCGACGTCGAGCGTGCCGTGCAGAGCGCGTCCGAAGGCCAGAAGGTGTGGGCCGCGATGACCGCGATGGAACGCTCGCGCATCCTGCGCCGCGCCGTCGAGATCCTGCGTGAGCGCAACGACGAACTGGCCCACCTGGAAACCCTGGACACCGGCAAGGCGCTGGCCGAAACCACCACCGTGGACATCGTCACCGGCGCCGACGTGGTCGAGTACTACGCCGGCCTGGCCACCGCCATCGAAGGCATCCAGCTGCCGCTGCGCGAATCGAGCTTCTTCTACACCCGTCGCGAGCCGCTGGGCGTGGTCGCCGGCATCGGCGCCTGGAACTACCCGATCCAGATCGCCATGTGGAAGTCGGCCCCGGCGCTGGCCGCCGGCAACGCGATGGTGTTCAAGCCTTCGGAAGTGACCCCGCTGACCGCGATCCGGCTGGCCGAGATCTACACCGAAGCCGGCGTGCCGGCTGGCGTGTTCAACGTCGTGCAGGGCCCGGGCCGCGAGATCGGCCAGTGGCTGACCGAGCACCCGGTGATCGAGAAGATCTCCTTCACCGGCGGCGTCGCCACCGGCAAGAAGGTCATGGCCAGCGCCGCGTCCTCCTCGCTGAAGGAAGTGACCATGGAGCTGGGCGGCAAGTCGCCGCTGGTGATCTGCGATGACGCCGACCTGGACCGCGCCGCCGACATCGCGGTGATGGCCAACTTCTTCAGCTCCGGCCAGGTCTGCACCAACGGCACCCGCGTATTCGTGCCGCGCAGCATGCTCGCCGCGTTCGAGGCCGCCGTTGTCGAGCGCGTCAAGCGCATCCGCATCGGCGACCCGATGGCCGCCGAAACCAACTTCGGCCCGCTGACCAGCTTCCCGCACATGGAAAACGTGCTGCGCTACATCGAAAGCGGCAAGGCCGAAGGCGCCCGCCTGCTGACCGGCGGTGGCCGTGCCACCGAAGGCGCGCTGGCCAATGGCGCCTACGTTCTGCCGACCGTGTTCTCCGACTGCCGCGATGACATGACCATCGTCAAGGAAGAGATCTTCGGGCCGGTCATGAGCATCCTCGCCTACGACGACGAAGACGAAGTGGTGCGTCGCGCCAACGACACCACCTTCGGTCTGGCCGCCGGCGTGGTCAGCAAGGACATCAGCCGCGCCCACCGCATCATCCACCGCCTGGAAGCCGGCATCTGCTGGATCAATACGTGGGGTGAGTCTCCGGCCGAAATGCCGGTCGGTGGCTACAAGGAATCCGGCGTCGGCCGCGAGAACGGCATCTCCACCCTCGGCCACTACACCCGCATCAAGTCGGTGCAGGTGGAACTGGGCGACTACGCCAGCGTGTTCTGACCGGCGCGCCCCGAGCGCGCACCCTCGTCCGGCCACCGCGCCGATCCGACATTCCGCCGGGACGCCTGCATGCAGCGCGCCCCGGCCTGCAGGAGACACCCATGAGCACCCACAACGAGTACGACTACATCATCATCGGCGCCGGTTCGGCCGGCAACGTGCTGGCTACCCGCCTCACCGAAGATGCCGATGTCAGCGTGCTGCTGCTGGAAGCCGGTGGCCCGGACTACCGGCTCGACTTCCGTACCCAGATGCCGGCGGCACTGGCCTTCCCGCTGCAGGGCAAGCGCTACAACTGGGCGTACAAGACCGATCCCGAGCCCTTCATGAACAACCGCCGCATGGACTGCGGCCGCGGCAAGGGCCTGGGCGGCTCGTCGCTGATCAACGGCATGTGCTACATCCGCGGCAACGCGATGGATTACGACAACTGGGCCAGCATGCCGGGCCTGGAAGACTGGACCTACCTGGACTGCCTGCCGTACTTCCGCAAGGCGGAAACCCGCGACATCGGCCCCAATGACTACCACGGTGGCGACGGCCCGCTGCGGGTGACCACGCCGAAGGCCGGCAACAACGAGCTGTTCGCTGCGATGGTCGAAGCCGGCGTGCAGGCCGGCTACCCGCGCACCGACGACCTCAACGGCTACCAGCAGGAAGGCTTCGGCCCGATGGACCGCACGGTGACCCCGAAGGGCCGTCGCTCCAGCACCGCCCGTGGTTACCTGGACCTGGCCAAGCCGCGCCCGAACCTGACCATCGTCACCCACGCGCTTACCGACCGCATCCTGTTCTCGGGCAAGCGTGCGGTGGGCGTGCAGTGGCTGCACAACGACCAGCCGCAGCGTGCCACCGCGCGCCGCGAAGTGCTGCTGTGTGGCGGTGCCATCGCCTCGCCGCAGATCCTGCAGCGTTCGGGCGTCGGCCCGGCCGACCTGCTGCGCAGCCTGGACATCGACCTGGTGCACCACCTGCCGGGCGTCGGCGCCAACCTGCAGGACCACCTGGAGATGTACCTGCAGTACGAGTGCAAGAAGCCGGTCTCGCTGGCACCGGCACTGAAGCTGTACAACCAGCCGGCCATCGGCGCCGAGTGGCTGTTCCTGGGCACCGGCATCGGCGCCAGCAACCAGTTCGAGGCCGGCGGCTTCATCCGCAGCGACGCCGAATTCGACTGGCCGAACCTGCAGTACCACTTCCTGCCGGTGGCGATCAATTACAACGGCTCCAACCCGATCAAGGCGCACAGCTTCCAGATGCACGTCGGTTCGATGCGCTCGCCCAGCCGCGGCCGCATCCACGTGCGTTCGAAGGATCCGCGCGAACATCCGAGCATCCTCTTCAACTACATGTCGCATGAGCAGGACTGGCGCGAGTTCCGCGCGGCGATCCGCATCACCCGCGAGATCTTCGCGCAGCCGGCGCTGGCACCGTACAGCGGCCGCGAGATTTCCCCGGGCAGCGCGCTGCAGACCGATGCGCAGATCGATGCGTTCGTCCGCGAACATGCCGAGACCGCCTACCACCCGTCGTGCTCGAACAAGATGGGCCACGCCGATGACCCGATGGCGGTGGTCGACGGCCAGGGCCGCGTGCACGGGCTCGAAGGCCTGCGCATCGTCGATGCCTCGATCATGCCGCAGGTGGTGACCGGCAACCTCAACGCGCCGACCATCATGATGGCCGAGAAGCTGGCCGACGTGATCCGCGGCCGCACCCCGCTGGCCCGCAGCACCGCGCCGTACTACAAGGCCAACGGTGCACCGGTGCGCAAGCAGGACTGACGCAAGCGCCCCGCTTGGCGACACGGTAGTGCCGGCCGCTGGCCGGCATCCACCGGAATCCCGATCGAGCGCAGATGCCGGCCAGCGGCCGGCACGACCAAGCAAAGAGGCCCTTCGGGGCCTCTTCGCGTTTTCCCTACGGCGGGGTATGCTGCAATGAACGGCCATTGTCGCTACGCTCAGGGCCGGAACCTAATACATCACGATTCCTGGAGGGGGAATATGAGTCTGGATCGTCCCTGGCTGCAGAGCTATCCGAAAGGCGTTCCCGCCGAAATCGACGTCAACGAGTTCCATTCGGTAGCTTCGGTCTTCGACGCTTCCGTCGCGAAATTCCGCGACCGTCCGGCCTACTCCAGCTTCGGCAAAGTGCTCACCTACGGTGAGACCGATGCGCTGGTCACCCAGTTCGCCGCCTACCTGCTGGGTGAGCTCAAGCTCAAGAAGGGTGACCGCGTCGCCCTGATGATGCCCAACTGCCTGCAGTACCCGGTGGCCACCTTCGGCGTGCTGCGCGCCGGACTGACCGTGGTCAACGTCAACCCGCTGTACACCGCGCGCGAACTCAAGCACCAGCTGGTCGACGCGGGCGTCAGTGCGCTGGTGGTGGTCGACAACTTCGGCGACACCGTCGAACAGGTCATCGCCGATACGCCGGTCAAGCACGTGGTCACCACCGGCCTGGGCGACCTGCTCGGCGCCAAGGGCGCGATCGTCAACTTCGTGCTGAAGTACGTCAAGAAGATGGTGCCCAACTACCACATCAAGGGCGCCGTCCGCTTCAGGCAGGCGCTCAAGCTGGGCAGCCGCCACGCGCTTCCGAAGGTCGAGATCGACCACGACGACATCGCCTTCCTGCAGTACACCGGCGGTACCACCGGCGTGGCCAAGGGCGCGATGCTGACCAACCGCAACCTGATTGCCAACATGCAGCAGGCGTCGGCGTGGCTGTCCACCTCGGGCATCGAGCCGGGCAAGGAAGTGATCATCACTGCCTTGCCGCTGTACCACATCTTCGCGTTGACCGCGAACGGCCTGGTCTTCATGAAGTTCGGTGGCTGCAACCACCTGATCACCAACCCGCGCGACATGAAGGGTTTCGTCAAGGAGCTCAAGGGCACCCGCTTCACCGCCATCACCGGCGTCAACACGCTGTTCAACGGCCTGCTCAACACGCCCGGCTTCGACGAGATCGACTTTTCTTCGGTCAAGTTCACCCTCGGCGGCGGCATGGCGGTACAACGTGCCGTGGCCGAACGCTGGAAGAAGGTCACCGGGGTGACCCTGGTCGAAGCCTATGGCCTGACCGAGACCTCGCCGGCAGCCTGCATCAACCCGCTCACCCTGCCCGAGTACAATGGCGCCATCGGCCTGCCGATCCCGTCCACCGATGCGTGCATCAAGGACGACAACGGCAACATCTTGGCGCTGGGCGAAGTGGGCGAGCTGTGCATCAAGGGCCCGCAGGTGATGAAGGGCTACTGGCAGCGCCCGGAGGAAACCGCCACCGCCATCGACGCCGACGGCTGGCTGCACACCGGCGACATGGCGAAGATGGACGAACAGGGCTTCTTCTACATCGTCGACCGCAAGAAGGACATGATCCTGGTGTCCGGCTTCAACGTGTACCCGAACGAGGTCGAGGACGTCATCGCGATGATGCCCGGCGTGTTGGAAGTGGCTGCGGTCGGTGTCCCGGACGAGAAGTCCGGCGAGGTCGTGAAGGTCGTGATCGTGAAGAAGGACCCGAACCTGACCGCGGAAATGGTCAAGGAACATGCCCGGGCCAACCTGACCGGTTACAAGCACCCCAGAATCGTAGAATTCCGAAAGGAGCTGCCGAAGACCAACGTCGGCAAGATTCTCCGTCGCGAGCTGCGTGATACGCCCGCCCAGTAAGGGTTTCCGGGCGGGACGACAGTACAGGGGACCCCCCCGGCGCCGGCGGGGGGGTTTTTTTTGCGGAACATGGCCGGCCCGGCGCTTGCGGGCGGTTCACGACGGGTGCATAGAATCAGTCGCCGCCGCATGTTCAGCTCGCCCCCTCACTCCTCTCCGTCCGCTCTGCGGTTGGCCGGACGGTCACACGGAGAACTCCCATGTCTGCAGTACGCCCCATCATTACCCGTCCCTCGCAGCACCCTACCCTGCGTATCACCGAAGAACCCGAGCGGGATGTTTACTGGATCCATATGCACGCCAACCTGGTCAACCAGCCAGGCCGGCCGTGCTTCGCCTCACGCCTGGTCGATGACATCGTCGACTACCAGCGCGAACTGGGCGATCGCCTCAGCGCCTCGCACGCTCTGTCACCCCATGTCGTACTTGCCTCGGACAGCGACGTGTTCAACCTGGGCGGCGATCTCGAACTGTTCTGCCGCCTGATCCGCGAGGGCGACCGCGCCCGCCTGCTCGACTATGCCCAGCGCTGCGTGCGCGGCGTGCATGCCTTCCATGCCGGCCTGGGCACCCGTGCCCACAGCATCGCCCTGGTCCAGGGCAATGCACTGGGGGGCGGCTTCGAGGCCGCACTGAGCTGCCACACCATCGTCGCCGAGGAAGGCGTGTTGATGGGCCTGCCGGAGGTGCTGTTCGACCTGTTCCCCGGCATGGGCGCCTACTCCTTCCTGTGCCAGCGGATCAGTCCGCGGCTGGCGGAGAAGATCATGCTGGAAGGCAACCTCTACACCGCCAGCCAGCTGAAGGAAATGGGCCTGGTCGACATCGTGGCGCCGGTGGGCGAAGGTGTTGCCGCAGTCGAACAGGTGATCAAGGAAAGCCGACGCATCCCGCACGCCTGGGCGGCGATGCGTGAGGTCAACGAGATCGCCACCATGGTGCCGCTGCATGAAATGATGCGGATCACCGAGATCTGGGTAGACACTGCGATGCAGCTCGGCGAGAAGTCCCTGCGCACCATGGATCGGCTGGTACGGGCGCAGGCCCGGCGCAATGGCGACCCGGCCTGATCGTCTGGCGGGTCAGGACGGGCTGCGCTCGCTGTCGTCGCGGTGCGGTGCCCCCGCACTACGGGCAGCCAACGCATTCCTGCCGTTGCGCAGAGCGGTCGCCAGGTTGCTGAGGCGGGAGCTCCATTCACCCTTCAGCTGCCAGTCCGCCATGCGCATGATTTCGCCACTGGAGGCGGCAACCTGGACAAGCCCCAGGTTGCTTGCCACGCCGCGCAGCGCGTGGGCGTGCTCGCGGAAATCCTCCCAGGCCTGGCGCTCGCCGCAGCCCTGCAGCTGGCCCATGCTCGCGTCGACGTCCGCCAGGCATTGGTCGATGAACTTGCGTTCGAAGCCATCGCCCATGCCCAGCGACGCCAGCTCGTCCAGCACCGCGGTATCGAGCACGCCATCGCCGACCGGCAATGCAGGCACCGACTGGATGCCGGGTTCGGCGCGGGTGTTGGCGGCGACATCGGCCAGCACTTCCAGCAGGCGGGTGGCCACCACGGGCTTGGCAAGGAATGCGCGGGCGCCGGCCTGCTCGCAACGCAGGATGGACTCGGGGGTGACGTCTGCGCTCAGCACCATGACCGGAACGTAAGGCATGCCGCTGGCCTGCATCACCCGCAACTGCTTGAGCAGATCCAGTCCGCTCATGCCGGGCATGTGCAGGTCGACGATCGCTGCGTCATAACTGGCCAGCTCCAGCGCATCGAGCACTTCGGCGCCGCCGTTGACGCAGGTGACCTTGTGGCCGGCCTTCTCCAGCAGCCGCTGCAGCACCATGCGGTTGGCCTCGTGGTCGTCGGCGACCAGAACCCGCAGGCTCCGCACCCGTGCACGATGGCGCAGGAAGGGGTTGGAAAACGCGATGACATTGCCGGCTTCAGCCACCTCGGACGGAACCGCCGGGGCTGATGAGGTGTCTGCGACGTCCAGCGTGATCTCGACCCAGAACACGCTGCCGCGCGGGCTGTTCGGCGCATAGCCGACCTGCCCGCCCATCGACTCGACCAGGCCCTTGGCAATGGCGGTGCCCAGACCGGTGCCTTCATGGCGCCGGGCCAGGCCGACATCGCCCTGCTCGAAGGCATTGAACAGGCGTCCGCGCAACGCCACCGGCACGCCGATGCCGGTATCGACGATCTCGAATCGCAGGCGCATCCGCTCGCTGCCCAGCGCATCGGGGCTGGACACGCGCAGATGTACGTAGCCACTGTCGGTGAACTTGACCGCGTTGCCCATCAGGTTCAGCAGGATCTGCTGCAGATGCCCGGCATCCCCCAACAGGCGCGGCGGCACGTTGTCGTCCACCTGCACGCGATAATCCAGCGATTTGGAGCGGGTCTGCGGGGTCAGGATAAGGTTGATCGCCTGCAGCACGTCGGCCAGCGCGAACTCGTGCCACTCCACGCGCACCTTGCCGGCTTCGATCGCGGAGATGTCCAGCACCTCTTCCACCAGCGCCAGCAGACTGCGGGTCGAGGCCTGGATGGTGTTCAGGCACTCGCGCTGTTCGTCGTCCAGGCGGGTGGTGGCCAGCACTTCGGTCATGCCGGCCAGCCCGTTCAACGGCGTGCGGAACTCATGGCTCATGTTGGCCAGGAAGCGGCTCTTGGCTTCGTTGGCCTGCCGCGCCTCGGCCACCGCCCGGGTCAAGGCATGCAGCAGCGAATCGAAGTACAGCGGAATCGCGCCCAGGCCCAGCAGCAGGCCCCAGCCCAGATAATCGTGGCCGCGCCAGTACGGCGACAGCATCACCGTGCACAGGAAGGCCAGGCAGCCCATGGCCGTGGCCACGCGCAGGTAGGTGCTGCCGTAGCGCATGCCGTTGCCGATCGTCACCCACAGCATCACCGCATACAGCGGTGCGGCCGGCTCGCCCTGGATGGTCATGATCCAGGCCATGCAGGTGTAATCGGTCAGCATGCCGATCACCCGGCGCACATGCGACACGCCCGGATTGACCAGGATCGCGGTCAGCAGGCCGGCGGAAATGGTCAGCTCGAAGGCGAGGATCAGCCACGTCGCCGTCAGCGCCTCACCGCCGCCGCTCAGCGAGCGCCATCCGAGATAGCTGATGAACAGTGCCGTGACGATGATGCGGATCAGGTTCTGCGCGTGCTCGCTGTCCTCGCGCCCGGACAGGCGCTGCTTGAAGCGGGCCAACAGCGAGCGCTTGTCGGATCCAGCGGCGGGAATCGTATCCATGGTTGGATGTCGCATCCTTCGGCGCAGCAGGGAGGAGCAGCACAACGGTACTGCCAGCAACCCCAACCACAGGGAAATGGCCAGCCCCAGGTTGGCCTGCCAATAGGGAGTCAACAGCACGGTAGTGCCGAAACTGACCATCGCCAGCACGATGGCAGCGGTCAGGTAACGCGGCCCGAAACGCAGGCCGTTGCCCACCGTGACCCACATCACCACCGCATACACCCACGCCAGCGGCTCACCCATCTGGATCATGCCGATCGCGATCAGTCCGTAATCGGCCAGCATCCCGGCCACCCGTCGCGGGTCCGAGCGCTGCGGCCTCCACAGCAGCCAGCCGAACAACAGCAGCGACAGGCCCAGCCCGGTCACCGCCGTTGCCAGCGCGCCCTGGTACTGATCCAGCCGGTGCAGGCGGGCGCCGGACAACAGAACATAGACCAGGATCAGCGAGATCAGCACTACCCGCACGATCGCCTGGCCATGTTCCGAATCCGGACGCTGCGCCAGCCGACGCCTCACGCGTGCGAACAGGTCCTGCATGTCACCCACCCGGTCGCGTCGATGCCGTCGAGTGCTGGGCGCAGATATCCATCAACTGCTGGTGGCCGCGCATCAGCGCATCCACGCAACGCGGATCGAACAGTCGCCCACGCTGGGCGTACAGATAAGCCAGAGTGGCTTCCATGGTCCATGCTTCCTTGTACGGACGGGGCGAGATCAGCGCATCGAAGACGTCGGCGACAGCAACGATCCGCGCTTCCAGCGGAATCGCTTCGCCGACCAGGCCGTCGGGATAGCCGCTGCCGTCATAGCGCTCGTGATGGCGCAGCGCGATGAGCGCACCCACCTGGATGAAACGGTTCTGGCTGCCACTCAGCAGCTCGTGGCCGATGCGTGGGTGCCGGCGCATGATCGCCAGCTCCTCGTCATTGAGCTTGCCCTGCTTGAGCAGCACCGCGTCGGGAATGGCGATCTTGCCCATGTCATGCAGCGGCGCCGCCATCTCGATCAGGCGCACGTCGTCTTCGGGCAGGCCAAGCTGCTCGGCGATCAGCCCCGCAACGCGCGCCATGCGTTCGAGATAGGCGCTGGTGCCGGCATCACGGAACTCGATCGCCCGCGCCAATCGCGACAGGGTCTCGCGTTCGCGTTCCTCGACCTCGTGCATGCTGGCCAGCAGGCGCTGCTCCAGCGACAACGCACGTTGCTTCACGTTCTCGGTCTGCTGGCGCAGCTGCAGCAGGTTGTAGCAGCGCGCGCGCAGTTCGCGCGGGCGGATCGGCTTGACCAGGAAGTCGATGACCCCCGCTTCCAGCGCCGCCTGGCGGATCGGCTCGTCGCCGACCACGGTGATCAGGATCACCGGGATATCGCGGTGCTTGGGCAGGCGCCGGAATCGACGGGCGAACTCCAGCCCGTCCATCTCCGGCATGCGGTAATCGAGCAGCAGCAGGTCGACCGGGTGCGCCTCGCACCAGGCCAATGCGGTCAGCGGATCACCGAAGTCATACACGCTCAGTTCCGGCGCGATGTCTTCGATGACGTGACGCAGCATCGTCCGCGCGGACGTCTGGTCGTCAACAATGACGATGTTCAACGCGTACTCCGCCTGGTTTCTCGACCATGCTGGATCATCAGCAGGCGAGGATACCCTGCTGCTGCGAACGCTCGCACCCTGCATCGGCCCGACTCCCGTGTCATGCGTCCCGGTTCATGATCGTCATCACATTGTGAAGCGGACTCTCCACAATGCGCACTCCCCCTGGCGCCGATCAAGCCATAACAGACGTCAAGGTAGTGCATTAACGATACGCCGAGCGCGGGAGGCGTCAATCGCGCCGTCTCATTTCGGGACGGCGCGCACAAACGGGAGTCAAAAAGACGACTTACTGCTCCGGACGCATGTACGGGAACAGCAGCACGTCACGGATCGAGCTGCTGCCGGTCAGCAGCATCACCAGGCGATCAACGCCGATGCCGAGGCCGCCGGTCGGGGCCATGCCGTACTCCAGCGCACGGATGTAGTCGGCGTCGTAGTGCATCGCCTCGTCGTCGCCGCCTTCTTTCGCGGCCACCTGGGCCTGGAAGCGCTGGGCCTGGTCTTCCGGGTCGTTCAGTTCGGAGAAGCCGTTGGCCAGCTCCTTGCCGTTGACGAACAGCTCGAAGCGATCCGTGTAGCCCGGGTCGTTGTCATTGGCACGGGCCAGCGGCGAGACCTCGACCGGATGGTCGGTGATGAAGGTCGGCTGGATCAGGGTGTGCTCGACCGTGGCCTCGAAGATTTCCAGCAACAGCTTGCCCCAGCCGTAGGACGGCTTGACGCGGATGTTCAAGCGCTCGCAATGGCGCAGCAGCGCATCGCGGTCAGTGCAATCAGCGGCCGAGATTTCCGGGTTGTGGTGGCGCACTGCCTCATCCATGCGCCAGCGACGGAACGCCGGGCCCAGGTCGATCTTCGCGCCGTCCCATTCCACTTCGGTGCCACCGTTCACGGCCTTGGCCACATCACGGATCACACCCTCGGTCAGGTCCATGATCTCGTTGTACGTGGCGTAGGCCTCGTACAGTTCCATCATGGTGAATTCCGGATTGTGGCGGGTGCTGACGCCTTCATTGCGGAAGTTGCGGTTGATCTCGTACACGCGCTCCAGGCCACCCACGGTCAGGCGCTTGAGGTACAGCTCCGGCGCAACGCGCAGGTACAGGTCCAGGTCCAGCGCGTTGTGGTGGGTGGTGAACGGCTTGGCCGCCGCGCCGCCGGGGATGTAATGCATCATCGGCGTCTCGACTTCCAGGAAGTCGCGGTTGTCCAGCCACGCGCGCATGGCGCGGATGATCTTCGAGCGCTTGATGAAGACCGCGCGCGATTCCGGGGTCACGATCAGGTCGACGTAACGCTGGCGATAGCGCTGCTCGACGTCGGCCAGGCCATGCCACTTGTCCGGCAGCGGGCGCAGCGACTTGGTCAGCAGGCGGATCGATTCGGCCTTGACCGACAGCTCGCCGGTCTTGGTACGGGTCAGGCCGCCTTCGACGGCGATGATGTCGCCCACGTCCCAGCCCTTGAAGGCGGTATAGGCATCGCCCAGCACCGTGCCCTGCAGGAACAGCTGGATGCGACCGGACTCGTCCTGGATCTGCGCGAAACTGGCCTTGCCCATGATGCGCTTGGCCATCAGGCGGCCGGCCATCTTCACCTGGCGGCCGTTACCTTCCAGGGCCTCGGCGGTCCACTGTTCGGCATCGGCGAACTCTTCCTGCAGGCGGCCGGCGAAGTCCTCGCGACGGAAGTCGTTCGGGTACGCGATGCCCTGCCCACGCAGCGTTTTGAGTTTCTCGCGGCGCTCGGCGATCAACTTGTTTTCGTCAACGGGGGGGGTATCGGTAGCTTCGCTCATGGATCTGCGGGAATCGTGTAGTGAGGGGGGGATGTTGCACCCGGCACAGCCGGTTGCCCAGCATACCAAAACCGCCCCGCCCCGGCCCCGGCAGCGCCCGGTAGCGCCGGGCCATGCCCGGCGGTCGGTCGGCGCACGAATCCGCCGGGCGTGGCCCGGCGCTACCTCAGCCGTTCCCCGGGAAGGCCTGCCGCAGCTCGTCCACCAGCACCCGCTGGTTTTCCGAGTAATCCACCGGCACCGACACCAGGTGCACGCCTCCCTCGTTGAACGCCGCCTCCAGTGTCGGGATGAACTGCTCGATGGCGGTCACCTCATGCCCCTTGCAGCCATAGGCCTCGGCGTACTTGACGAAATCGGGATTGCTGAAGGTCATGCCGTAGTCGGTGAAGCCATCCACCGCCTGCTTCCAGCGGATCATCCCGTAGGCGCCGTCGTTGAGGATCAGCACCACCAGGTTCAGGCCCAGCCGGCGCGCGGTCTCCAGCTCCTGGCTGTTCATCATGAATCCGCCATCACCGCACACCGCCAGCACCCGCCGCTGCGGATACAGGATCGAGGCCATGATCGCCGACGGCAGGCCCGCACCCATGGTCGCCAGCGCGTTGTCCAGCAGCAGCGTGTTGGCCACCTGGGTGCGGTAGTTACGCGCAAACCAGATCTTGTACATGCCGTTGTCCAGCGCCACGATGCCGTCCGGCGGCATCACCTGGCGCACGTCATGCACCAGCCGCTGAGGAGTGAAGCCGGCCTCCTCGGCACGGGCGGCCAGGTGCTCCAGGATGGTCGCGCGCAACGGCAGCAGCGCATCGGCGTTCGGCACCGCGCCTTCGATGCGGTCGGCCAGCTGGGTCAGCGAGCGGCCGATATCGCCGATCACTTCCACCTGCGGGAAGTACACCTGCTCCACCGCCGCCTGCGAATAGCCGATATGGATCACGGTCGGCCCACCCGGGCGCATCACGAACGGCGGCTTCTCGGTGACCTCATGGCCGATGGTCACGATCACATCAGCCTGGTCGATGGCCATGTGCACGTAGTCGCGCTCGGTCAGCGCCGCGGTGCCCATGTACAGGCCCGAACCACCGGCCACCGCGCCCTTGCCCATCTGCGTGGTGAAAAACGGGATGCCGGCTCGCAGCACGAACGCCGACAGCGCCTCGCTGGACTGCGGCCGCGACGCCGCCGAAGCGATCATCAGCAACGGTCGCTTGGCATTGCGGATGATCTCCGCCGCGCGGTCCAGCGCCTCCGGACTGGCAATGGGACGATCCACCGCATGCGGCGGAATCAGCGCCACGTCCCCGACCTCATCAGCCGCAATGTCCTCGGGCAGCTCCAGCAGCACCGGACCGGGCCGCTCTTCCAGCGCCGTGCGGAACGCCTCGCGGACGATGGTCGGGATGGTGCGCGCCGAGACGATCTGCCGCGCCTGCTTGGTCAGCGGCTTCATGGTGCTGACGATGTCGACGATCTGGAAGCGCGCCTGCTTGCTGGCAACGATGCCCTTCTGGCCGGTGATCATGATGACCGGCCATGCACCGAGCAGCGCATAGGCCGCGCCCGTGGTGAAGTTGAGCGCGCCCGGGCCGAGCGTGGCCAGGCACACGCCGGGCTTGCCGGTCAGGCGGCCATAGGTGGCTGCCATGAACACCGCCGCCTGTTCGTGGCGGGTGATGACCAGCTCGATGCTGGAATGGCGCAGCGACTCGACCACGTCGAGATTCTCTTCGCCGGGAATGCCGAAAATGCGCTCGACGCCTTCGTTCTCAAGCGCGGCGACAAGCAGATCTGAACCCTTGGACATTGGAATGCCGTCCTTTTCGCTGGACTGGTGATGGATCGTTGCAGGAAGGATGGAAGCTGCGCGTCAACGCTTGTCGAACCATACCGTCTGCGCGTTGACGAATTCGCGGACGCCGAAGTGCGAGAGTTCGCGGCCAAAGCCGCTCTTCTTCACGCCGCCGATCGGCACGCGCGGGTCGGAAGCAGAGAAGCCGTTGACGAACACGCCGCCGGTCTGCAGCCGGCGCGCCAGCTGCATCGCACGGGCGCGGTCGCCGGTCCACAGGTTGCCGCTGAGACCGAACTCGCTCTGGTTGGCCAGCTCCACCGCATGGTCGGCATCACGAGCGCGGCTGATCGAGGCCACCGGACCGAAGGTCTCGGTATCGAAGGCCTGCATGCCCGGCTCCACGTCGGCCAGCACGGTGGGTGCGTAGAACGCGCCCGGGCGATCCAGCTGATGGCCACCGACCAGCAGCTTCGCGCCCGCTTCCACCGAGGCGCGTACCTGCGCATCCAGCTGTTCCAGCAGGTCCTGGCGTGCCATCGGGCCAATGCGATTACCCGCTTCACGACCATCGCCGATGGTCAGCGCCTGCGCCTTCTGGCAGAACTGCGCCACGAAACGGTCGTATACCGCGTCTTCAACGATGATGCGCTTGCCGGCGATGCAGACCTGCCCGGTGTTCTGGAAGCGCGAGGCCACCGCCGCATCGACGGCCGCATCAAGATCGGCATCGGCCAGGACGATGAACGGATCGGAACCGCCCAGTTCCAGCACCACCTTCTTCAGCGCCTGCCCGGCCTGGGCAGCAATGCTGCGGCCGGCGGCCACACTGCCGGTCAGGGTCACCGCGGCGATGCGGTCATCGGCGATCGCGCGGCTGGTGCCCTCGCGGCTGATGTTGGCCGCGATGAAGGTGCCCTCCGGCAAGCCGGCATCGCGCCAGGCGGCGTCGAGCAGCTGCGCGGTACCGACGATGTTCTCGGCCGGCTTCAGCAGGAAGCCGTTGCCGCCCATCAGGATCGGCACCGCCGCGCGCATCACCTGCCAGTACGGGAAGTTCCACGGCATGATGCCCAGCACCACGCCCAGCGGCAGGTAGGACACGTAAGCCTTGTCGTCGGGCACCTGGGTCGGTTCGTCGCGCAGGAACTGCGCACCGTTGTCGGCGTACCAGTCGCACAGCACAGCACACTTCTCGATTTCGGCCAGCGCTTCGGCCTGGACCTTGCCCATTTCGGCGGTAGCCAGCGCGGCCAGCTTTTCACGGTCACGGCGTAGTACCGCGGCCATCGCACGCAGTACGTCTGCGCGCTGTTCGAGGCTCTTGACGCTCCAGGCCGCAAAGCCGACCTGGCCGCGATCCAGGATTGTTTCCAGCTCGGCGTCGGTGGCGAAGGGATGGCTGGCGATCTGCTGGCCAGTGGCCGGATCGCGGGAAATGGCGGTGGTGGGGGCAGCGGACATGCAGGGCTCCTGTTGTCTCGACAACGGGCGGTGGCCCGTCTCCTGCACAGGAATGTGGACCCGAATGGCGGAGGCAACAAGGCGTCTGCTTATCCTGTGACCCGCACTTACCTGCCTGAATGGGGTTTTCGGCAGGGCTGCGCCCTGCACCCGCCGAAGCCAGAGCAACGTCAACGGCAGAAGCTGGCATTCCGTGGGTTGGCGGGGTGGGTCCGGTTGAGGGGGGCGCTGCAAGTACGTCCATGTAAGCTCGATCGCCGCATCCATGCGGCTCACGCCCCCTCAACCGGACCCACCCCGCCTTCGACAGATTTCCGCGATCTGTCGGGACGGCGCTCTGCGTTGCTGTTGGTGGGTGTCGACCTTGGTCGACACAGTAGATCCACGCCATGCGTGGATGACTCATTCGATATCTGACAGATGTGTCGACCAAGGTCGACACCTACC
>NZ_JAPTFQ010000053.1:0-33491 GCF_030985535.1 Stenotrophomonas sp. Sm2128 | reverse complement strand
GCATTTGCCCGGCGCTTTCGTTTGCGCCCTGACGGCATCCACGCATGGCGTGGATCTACCGGGTGCAGATGACCCCGCCTCAGAACGGCTTGGCCAGCACCAGCCATACGATCGGAATGAAGGCCAGCAGCGGGATCTCGTTGATCCAGCGCAGCGCGCGCGACGACGGCAGCGCCCTGCCCTTGGCCACGCCCTTGAGCAGGCGGCCGATCCAGCCGAAGTACACCAGCAGCAGCACCACCAGTCCCAGCTTGGCATGCAGCCAGCCGGCGCCACCAGGCGCGACCATGGTCGGGAAATCGGGGATGACCTTGTAGCCCAGCCACAGCACCAGGCCCAGCAGGAATGCCAGGCCGAACATCGAGTGGCCGAAGCGGTACAGGCGCAGGCCCATCAGCTGCAGGCGCTCGGTCACCGCCGGCTGGCCCGCAGTCTCGGCCAGGTTCACCAGGATGCGCGGCAGGTAGAACACCGTGGCCATCCACGCCACCACGAACACGATGTGGAAGGTCTTGACCCAGTAGTAGCTCTGCATGCGCTCGCTCCGGCGGCTGGCGTAGATGGGTACCCATTGTCGCAGTAGAGCCACCCCATGGGTGGCTGCCGCGTCCAATCGCCGCAGCATGGCAGCCACCCATGGCGTGGCTCTACTGCAGGCCCGCCACACCCGGGGGCGCAACACCGTACGATAGGCGCCGTTTTCCCCGATCGCGCACCGCCCCATGGACAAGACCTACGACGCCGCCTATTTCCAACGCTGGTACCGCCGTGCCGACATCGGCGGCAGCGCCCGCCTGGCGCGAAAGGTCGCCCTGGCCGTGGCCAGTGCCGAGTACTACCTGGAACGACCGATCCGCAGCGTGCTGGACATCGGCTGCGGCGAAGGCGCCTGGCGCGCACCGCTGCTGAAGCTGCGTCCGAAGGTCGAATACCTCGGCTTCGACAGCAGCGAGTACGCTGTGCGCCGCTACGGCAGGACCCGCAACCTGCACATGGCCCGCTTCGGCGATTTCGCCTGGCTGCGGCCCTGTGCCCCGGTCGACCTGCTGGTCTGCTCGGACGTGATGCACTACGTGCCCGACCGCGAGCTGCGCGCCGGACTGGCCGGCGTGGCAGAGCTGACGGGCGGCGTGGCCTTCCTGGAGACCTTCGCCGCCGAGGACGCGTTCGAAGGCGACCACGACGGCTTCCAGGCGCGCCCGGCGCGTTGGTACCGCCGCACGCTGGCCCGGCATGGCCTGCAGCCGGTGGGGTCGCACTGCTGGCTCGGCCCCGCCCTGGCAGGCGATGCGGCCGCGCTGGAACGGATGTGAATCCAGATTCATTATTTTCAGCCGACTTAACCTGCGGGACACCCGGATGGGATATGCTGCGCGGCAACATATGACCATACATATTCGGTCGTCATGCTCTATCAACTGCACGAACTGACCCGCAACCTGCTCGCCCCCTGGGTGCACCAGGCTCAGGCCAACGCCAGGTTCTTCGCCAACCAGGGGCACTGGTGGTCGCAGATGCCCGGCGCTGATCGCCTGGCGGCGGTCAATGAACTCTTCCACCGCATCGGCAAGGATTACGAGAAGCCCGAGTGGGGCATCAACGAAATCGACGTCGATGGCGAACGCGTGCCGATCGTCGTGCACGAGGAAGTAAGCAAGCCGTTCTGCAAGCTGCTGCGCTTCAAGCGCCACAGCAATGAAGCCGACCAGCTGCACACCATGCTCAACCAGCCGTTCGTGCTGGTGGTAGCGCCGCTGTCAGGCCACCATGCCACGCTGCTGCGCGATACCGTGCGCACGCTGCTGCGCGACCACCGCGTGTACGTCACCGACTGGGTGGACGCGCGCATGGTGCCGGCCAGCGAAGGCGAATTCGGCCTGGACGACTACATCGCCTACATCCAGGAATTCATCCGCCACCTCGGTGTGGAGCGCCTGCACGTGGTGAGCGTGTGCCAGCCGACCGTACCGGTGCTGGCCGCGGTTTCGCTGATGGCCAGCCGTGGCGAACCGACGCCGCGCACGCTGGTGATGATGGGTGGCCCGATCGATGCGCGATGCAGCCCGACCGCAGTGAACAACCTGGCCACGCAGAACCCGCTGTCGTGGTTCGAGAACAACGTCATCCACACCGTGCCGGCCAGCTATCCCGGCGCCGGTCGCCGCGTGTACCCGGGCTTCCTGCAGCACGCCGGCTTTCTGTCGATGAACCCGAGCCGCCACTTCAGTTCGCACTGGGATTTCTATACCGACCTGGTCAAGGGCGACCTGGAAGACGCCGACGCGCACCGTCGTTTCTACGACGAGTACAACGCGGTGCTCGACATGCCGGCCAGGTACTACCTGGATACGATCCGCGTGGTGTTCCAGGACTTCCTGCTGCCGCGTGGTGAGTGGGTGGTCAACGGCGAGAAGGTCGATCCGTCGGCGATCCGCGATACCGCGCTGCTGAGCATCGAGGGCGAGCTGGACGATATCGCCGGCCTCGGCCAGACCGAAGCCGCACAGGCGCTGTGCACCGGCATCACTGCGGACCGCCGTGAGCATTTCATCGTCGAAGGTGCCGGCCACTACGGCATCTTCAGCGGCCGTCGCTGGCGCGAAGTGGTGTACCCGAAGGTGCGCGACTTCTTCGCCGCGCATGCCGAAGCACCGGCGGCGAAGGCCACGAAGAAGAAGAGCAACGTGACCCCGTTGCGGCGAAAGGCGGGCTGATTCCCGGCAGGGGTCGGTTCCCTTTCCAGCGGAAAGGGCTCTGACCCCAGCATGATGGGATCCGGGGTCAGAGCCCTGTTCTGCGAACAGGATCCGACCCCTGGCCTGTTACAACCGCACCAGCAGGTTCTTGGCGATCAGCCCATGCAGCTTGCCGATGCCGCGTGCCAGATGCATCGTCAGCAGCAGCAGCAGCGCGCCCGCCGCAGCAACCGTGATCGCCACCAGCGGCGATGCAGCCATCGGCAGTACGTTCACGCCATCGACGTACACGCCCGGAATGTCGCCACTGAAGATTGCCGCGACCGGCGCCCAGATCAGGCTCAGCGACAGCGACAGCAGCGTCACCGCGAGGGTAAAGTAGATGACGCCCAGCGGCAGCATCAGCACGAAGTACAGCAGGGTCAGCCAGGTGCGGCCATCGGTGAACATGTCGCCGATGCGCTGCAGCCAGGTACGGCTGCGATCGGTGTAACGCGGACGGCGCGGCATGCGCTCGCCCAGCAGCGCTTCCACCAGCCGCCCTTCCAGCAGCGCCAGCCCGCGCACCGAGCCGAAGAACAGCACGGTCAGCGGAATGCCCACGATCAGGATCAGCAGGCCCAGCGACAGCGACAGGCCGGTCACCACCCAGGTGAAGAAGAAGATGCCGGTAGCCAGCGACAGCAGCATGTAGAACAGCGCACCGTAGGTGTGCGGATCGGTCACCACGCCGAAGAAACGCGCCAGCAGCGAGCGCTGCACCGGCGCCGGCGGCGGTGCGGCCGGCTCGACGCCACTGGCTTCGGCCGCTGCGCGCAGCACCGGTGCGGTATCCGCACGCGGCGTGCGCAGCGCGCGGTTCACCGTCACTTCGGTCTCGCGGTAGATCTCGGCCACTTCGTCCGGCGCGCCATAGCTACCGGCAACGTCGGCGATCACCTCGGCCTCGCTGCGGCCGGGCTGCGCCGCCAGCTCCGAGCGCAGGTATTCCTCGGCGTCGTACAGCGCGTCCTGCACCATCGCCGGGTCGGCACCTTCCAGCGCCACACGCAGCTGCGCCAGGTACTGCGGGATGGTCGTGGGCAGGGCTCGGCCTGCCAGGCTCGGGTCGTTCATTGCGGTACCCCCTCCAACACGGAATCGACGGAATCTCGGGTGGCCTGCCAGGCCTGGCGCCACTGCGCCAGCACGTCGCGGCCACGTTCGTTGATGCGGTAGTAGCGCCGCGGCGGACCGCTGCTGGACGGCTCCACGTGGCTTTCCAGCAGACCGGCAGCCTCCAGGTTGCGCAGCACCGGGTACAGCGCGCTCTGCTTGCCGCTCAGCACGCCCTCGCCCACCCGCTCCAGCTCCTTGGCAATGAGGTAGCCGTACAGCGGCTCCCCGGCCCAGGCCAGCACCGCCAGCAGGGCCAGCGACACCGTTCCGGCGCTCAGCTCCTTCTGGAACTTCTTCAGGTGGACATCGTCCTCGGACATGACCGGGCCTCCACTACGTTGAAGTCCACAGTAGTGCGAAGTTCGGTATAGCGAATGTGTCGTTAGTCATCGTGCCGGTTGGCGTGGCCGGGCCGCTCGCGCAGAATCGAAGCCTCGTTCATGTTCCGGGGATCCCATGCCGCACCTTCGTCGCCTTGCCCTGACCGCCCTCGCCCTGTCCTGCCTGCTGCCCGCCATGGCCAGTTCGGCCACGCCCTACCGCAGCCCGCAGCAGATCCTCGACGCATCGGCGGCCAGCGACTGGCGCACCCCGGACCCGGCCAATCTGCTGTACATGGACCTGCCGGCTGGGCGGGTGATCATCGAGCTGGCGCCGCAGTTCGCCCCGCGCCATGTCGCCAACATCCAGACCTTCGCCCATGAGCACTTCTGGGACGGCACCAGCATCTACCGCTCGCAGGACAACTTCGTGGTGCAGTTCGGCGATGCCGACGCCGATGACGCGGCCAAGGCCAAGACGTTCGGCAGCGCCGCGCGCAAGCTGCCGGCCGAGTTCGAACGCGCCAGCGCCGGCCTGAAGGTCAGCGTGCTGCCGGACCGCGATGGCTGGGCTGCGCAGACTGGTTTCGTCGACGGCTTCCCGATCGGCCAGGATCCGCAGGCCGGCAAGGCCTGGCTGGCCCATTGCTACGGCATGCTCGGCGCCGGCCGCAGCAATGAAGAAGACAGCAGCATCGGCGCCGAACTGTACGTGGTGACCGGCCAGTCGCCGCGCCAGCTGGACCGCAACATCACCCTCGTCGGCCGCGTGCTGAAGGGCATGGAGCTGCTCAGCGCAACGCCGCGCGGACCGGCACCGATGGGCTTCTACACCGACCCGAAGCTGCGCACGCCGATCGTGTCGATCCGCCGTGCCAGCGACGTACCGGCGGCAGAGCGCACGCCGATCCAGGTACTGCGTACCGACTCGAAGACCTTTGCCGATACGGTGGAGGCACGGCGTAATCGCGTGGATGATTTCTACAAGCGCCCGGCGGGGCATATCGATCTCTGCAATATTCCGGTGCCGGTGCGCTGATGGTTTCCTGCGCGTGACGCGTGCTGAAGGTGCTTCACTGTTCATGGGCGTCACTTTTCTTTTCGCGCGAAAAGAAAAGTAACCAAAAGAAACGCGCCGCCAGGTCGCGAGCCGCCGTGCTTCGCACGTCGGTCCCCTGCGCTTCTCGGTGAATCAGGGGACGGTGCCGAACTCGCTGCGCTCAGACATCGGCACCTCTTCGCCCCTGATTCCCCTGCGATGCTCGGCTCACTCAAGGCGGACCCAAGGTCAAGAGCCACAGCTGCACGACGATGCATGGTAGTGCCGGGCCGGGCCCGGCGAGCGAAGCGACCGCTTCTGCCTTTGATCTTGGATCCGCCTTGAGCGAGCCGAGCACCGCAGGTCCGGCGAGGGCGAAGAGGCGCGGGTGTCTGAGCGCAGCGAGTTCCCGCGCCGTCCCTCGACGGGCCGAGGAGCGCAGGGCACCGGTGCGCAGCACCGGCTCGCGGCCGGCGGAACGTTTCTTTTGGTTACTTTTCTTTGCGTACAAAGAAAAGTAACGCCCATGAACAGTGAAGCACCTTCAGCACGCGCAACGCGCAAAACGCCAATTCCTCAGCCCTTCTGGCTCACCGCCACGCTACCCAGAATCAACGCACCCGCAATCAACATCTGCACCGTCACCGCCTCACCCAGGAACAACCAAGCAAACGCCGCGCCGAACAGCGGAATCAGGTACGTCACCGTCGACGCACGCGACGGGCCGATGCGGCCGATCAGACGGTAGAACATCAGGAACGCCAGGCCGGTACAGGCGACGCCCAGCGCGATCGCTGCGCCCCAGGCCTTCAGTGGAATCGCCGCCTGCGGCCAGTGGGTCACCGCCATCGGCAGCATCCACAGCGAGGCACACGACAGCGTTGCCGCCGCCGCTGCCGCCGACGGCAGGCCGGTCATGTGCCGCTTCACCAGGTTCACGCCCAGGCCGTACAGCAGCGAAGCCGCCGCACCGGCCAGCACCGCGGTGCCGATACTCAGGCCGGAAACCTTGGCGGTGGCCAGCACCACTACGCCAGCGAAGCCAACCAGCAAGGCACCGGCGCGGCGCATGCCGATCTTCTCGCCGAAGAACAGGAAGGCGATCAGCGCGGCGAACAGCACGGTCATCGCATTGCAGATCGCGCCGATCGCCGCCGGCGCCTGTTCCGCTGCATAGGCGAACAGCACGAACGGCAACGCCGAGTTGATCAGGCCGATCGGCGCCAGCCACAGCCAGCGCCGCGGCGGGAACTGCGCGCGGGCGCGCCACAGGAACGGCAGCAGCACCAGCGCACCCAGCACCAGCCGCACTTCGACCAGCGCGAACGGGCCGAACGACGGCACCGCCACCCGCATGAACAGGAACGAGCAGCCCCAGATGGCGCCCAGCAGGGTCAATTCCAGCGGCGTGCGCCAATCGCGCTCGGCCGCCTGTGGGACCGCATTCATGCCTTGCCTCCGTACATCGTCAATTCCTCGCCAAGGCGGATAGGATCAGGCGCAGACGCCCGCCGCACAAGCGCGTAGTATCGCTGCCAGCCACAAATATGGTTTGAGGCTCGACATGCTGCTACGCCCTTCCCTGCTACCCGCACTGGCCGTGTTCGCGGTCGCCGCGCGCCACCAGAACTTCGCCCAGGCCGCGCAGGAGCTGCACCTGACCGCCAGCGCGGTCAGCCACCACGTCCGCCGCCTGGAAGAAGTGCTGGAAGTACGGCTGTTCCTGCGCCACGCCCGCGGCGTGCGCCTGACTGCCGAGGGCCGGCAACTGGCCGACGCCGCCAGCGCCGCCTTCACCGATGTCGCGGCCGTCGCCCATCACCTGCAGCCGGATGCCGACAGCGTGCCGCTGCGGATCACCACGCTGCGCTCGCTGTCCTACTGCTGGCTGCTGCCACGGCTGCCGCGCTTCACCCAGGCCTACCCGCACATCCGCATCGAACTGCATACCGGCAGCGGGCTGGATCGCTATGACGACAACGGCCCGGAAGTGGGCATCCGCTACGGCCTGGGCCAATGGCCCGGCCTGCGTGCGCAGCACCTGATGGATGACTACCTGTTCCCGGTCGCCTCACCGGCACTGGCCGGCGTCGAAACGCTGGTCGATCCGGCGCGCATCGCCGACCTGCCGCTGCTCACCGACCTGTCGCCGCAGGGCTGGCGCGACTGGTTCCGCCACGCCGGCGTGCGCACGCCGTCGCCGCTGCCACCCATGCACACCTTCGCCGACAGCACCGATGCGATGCGTGCAGCGGTGTATGGCATGGGCGCGGTGCTGGCGCGCACCCACATCGCCCAGCCCTATCTGCAGCGCTACGAGGTGGTGCGCCTGCCCGGCCCGGCGCTGAAGGCGCGCTATGCGTACCACGTAGTGCATGCCGAAGGACAACCGCCCAGCCCGGCCGCACGCCTGTTCATCGACTGGCTGCTGGAGCAGGCGCAGGACGAACGCACACCGATTCCCGCATTGCCGGACAGCCTGCTCGGGCGTCCGGCCACACGCGCCTGACTGCACCCTCACCCGTTCTTTGCCCGGCGCTGGCTAGGCTGCAGGCAACTCCACAACGTACCTACGCCATGGCCATGCTGCGACTGCGCATCACCGGAACTGAAGACGACGCCCGTGCCATCAGCGACCTGCTGCTCGGCCTGGAGGGCATCGAGCATGTCGAGGAAACCGACGATCTGATGCCGCACATGGACGACGACGATTCCAGCTCGGCCGGGCTGTCCGACGACATCGGCCCGGGCATCCATGAGCTGGAAGTGGAAGTCGGCAATGAAAGCACCGCGCAGAAGGTGCGCGACGCAGTGCAGGAACTGGCGCTGGAGCTGGATGTGTTCGTCGAGTACGAGACCGACGAGGGCTGATGCCGGCGGGCTGCCGGCATCAGCCTCCACCTCAGAGGTTGGGCGGCAGCTTGCGACGGCGGCGGCGCCACCATGCACGCACACCCCAGGCCGCGATCAAGGCCAGCACCGCCACCGGCAGCAGCGCGGCGACGGCGCGGATCAGGAACGCAACGCTGGTGCTGAGGATGCTGCCCGACTCGCTCAGCGCCTCGCCGATCTCGCTGCGGCTGCGCTGGCCGGACGTGGTATCGAAATGGATCGTCACCAGCTGGGTATCGATGCGCCGGCGCTGCTGCGCGGCATCCTTGCTGGCCTGCTCGACACCCGCCTCGATCTCGGACAGCCGCGTGGTGATCGCCATCAGGTCCTCGATCTTCAGGTCTTTGCGGTCCTGGTAGGCCAGCAGCCGCGCGTGTTCCTTCTCCAGCCGCGCCTTGGTCAGTGCGGTGTCGGCCACGGCCTGCGCGAGGTCCTCGGCACGCGTGTTGCGCGACTGCAGCGTGCCGCCCTCACCGGCCAACGCGATCAACGGCTCGGTGCCCTTCGGTGCAATCCGCACCTTGACCTCGCCGCTGGGCTGCTCGCCACTGCGCTGGTCTACCTGCAGCACCGCGCAGTCACCGAACTTCGCGCTCTGGCAGGCCAGTGCCACCTGCTGGATGCGCGGTGCGATCTGCGCCGCTTCCAGTTGCACCTGCACGTCGTGTTCGTAGGCGAGGAATGCGCCTTCCGGTGAAGCGATGGCAGCCTCGGCCGCCGTGGCGCCCGCATCCGCCTCCATGTCGCCCTGCTTGGCGCAGGCGCCCAGCGCCAGCAGCAGCACCGGCATTGCTGCCATGCACATCCACGCGCGCACCGGCCTCACAGTGCGGCCCCGTCGTAGGAGGTCACCGCCAGCGTGGCCAGATCCACTGCAGGCACGCAGCGCACGTTCACCGCCACCATCGGCATACCGCTGCGCGGATCCACCGCCTCGCTGTAGGGGGCAATGCCGCATTCGCGGCAATGGTGATGGTCGATGTGGGCCTTGTTGAAGTGGTAGGTGGCCACGTCCGCCGGATCGGTGCTCAGCTGGAACGCTTCGCGCGGGGCGAACCACAACAGGCTGCCACGGCGGCGGCACATCGAGCAGTTGCAGTCGATGACGTCGCTGATCGGCGCCCCGGCCTGTACGGTGAATGCGATCCTGCCGCAATGGCAGCTTCCCTGGTATTCCATGTTCTGCGCTCCTTTGGAGGGTCCTTGTCTGCGCCCATGGTAATCCTATGGCACGGGGACAAAGCAGCCACGCGGCCCTATGCTCAGGGTTTGACCCCGTACAGGAACGCCGATGCGCCCGCATCTTCTTGCCCTCGCCCTGGTCGCCGCCCTGGCCGGTTGCCAGCCGGCCGACGCCCCGACCAACGCTTCCACTCCGGCCACCAGCCAGCAGGCCGGTGACGCGGCGGTCGATGCCGCCTTCGCCGACCTGTCCAAGCGCGCCCTGGACACCTGGATGCAGCTGTCGCCGGTCAGCGCTACCCAGATCGGTGACCACCGCTACGACAGCGAGCTGGACGACCTCAGTGCCGCCGGCCAGCAGAAGACCCTGGCAGCCTACAAGGCGCTGCTGGGCGAGCTGGACAAGATCGAGGTGGCCAAGCTGGGCCGCGAGAACCAGGTGGACGCAGCGATCCTGCGCAACCAGCTGCAGTCGGAAATCTGGAACGCCGAAGTGCTGCAGTCCGGCAAGTGGGACCCGCAGCTGTACAACGGCATCGCCGGCAGCGCGATCTACGGCCTGATGGCGCGCGAGTTCGCGCCGCTGCCGGAGCGCCTGAAGTCGGCCACCGCGCGCATGGAAAAGCTGCCGGCGATCTTCGCCCAGGCCCGCGAGAACCTGGATCCGGCGCGCGTGCCGAAGATCCATGCCGAGACGGTGGCCAAGCAGAACAAGGGCATCCTCAGCATCGTCGATACCTTCATCACCCCGCACATCGGTGAACTGCCGCAGGCCGACCAGCAGCGTCTGCAGGCCGCCATCGACGGCCTGAAGAAGGCGGTGGACGAGCAGCAGACCTGGCTGGACAAGACCCTGGTGCCGAATGCCAAGGGCGACTTCCGCATCGGTGCGGAAAAGTACGACCAGAAGCTGAAGTTCGCGCTGAGCTCCTCGCTGTCGCGCCAGGAAATCGGTGAGCGTGCACGCGCTGAACTCAAGCGCGTGCGCGAAGACATGTACGGCATCGCGCAGACCGTGCTGAAGGACAAGCCGGGTGCGCCGGAGATGCCGGCCCAGCCGACCGACGAGCAGCAGCAGAAGGCCATCGAAGCTGCGCTGGAACTGGCCTACGCCGACAAGCCGGCACGCGACAAGGTCGTCGACGATGCCAAGGCCGCACTGGAGCAGTCCACTGCGTTCGTGCGCGAGCACGATCTGATGACGCTGCCCGACGCGCCGGTGGACATCATCCTGATGCCGGAATTCCAGCGTGGCGTGGCCGTGGCCTACTGTGATTCACCGGGTCCGCTGGACAAGAACCTGAAGACCTTCTACGCCGTGTCGCCGATTCCGGACGACTGGAACGACAAGCAGGTCGACTCGTTCCTGCGTGAGTACAACTCACGCATGATCCACCTGCTGAGCATCCACGAAGGCACCCCGGGCCACTACCTGGAAGGCTGGCATTCGGCCAAGTTCCCCTCCACCCTGCGTGCGGTGCTGCGTTCGGGCCTGTTCGCCGAAGGCTGGGCGGTCTACACCGAGCGCATGATGCAGGAGCAGGGTTACCTCAACAACGACCCGCTGTTCCACCTGGTGCAGCTGAAGTTCTACCTGCGCACGATCTCCAACGCGATCCTCGACCAGGGCGTGCACGTGGACAACTGGGATCGCGAGAAGGCGATGCACCTGATGACCCACGACGCGTTCCAGCAGGAAAGCGAAGCGGCGGGCAAGTGGGTGCGTGCACAGCTGACCTCGGCACAGCTACCGACCTACTTCGTCGGTGCGCAGGAACACTTCGACACCCGCAAGGCGGTGCAGGAGAAGCTGGGCGACAAGTTCAACCTGAAGGCGTACCACGACCAGGTACTGTCCTACGGCGCACCCCCGGTGCGTTTCGCACGCCAGCTGATGCTGGACCAGCCGATCGAGTGATCGGGACGGTGTGAGATGAAGCGGAGCGGCCCGGGGAAACCCGGGCCGATCTGTTTGTGGGGGAACGCCAGGCCATCTCCGCATCACATGCCGGCAACATGGCCAGGCGCATCGTTCGCCGGATTTCCCTTCCGCCGGTTTCCAATGTCTCTCCCCTTGCGCCTCGCCCTGCTGCCCACGCTGATGGCCAGTGCGGGTGCCTTCGCCGCCTGCCCCGCACCGCCGCCCGGCCAGCCGGACATCCGCGCGCTTGGCTACTACACCGACAAGGTCGGCTCGGTGATCGACCCGGTACTGCACCAGCAAAACAAGGACGCCACTGCGCCGCTGGACCGCTATGCCGCCGACGTCGCGCGCATGAGCGATGACTACCTGCGCACCAGTGACCCGGCAGCGGCACAGTGCACGCTGAGCTGGTTGGGTGCGTGGGCCGACGACGGCGCCATGCTCGGGCAGATGATCCGGGTCAACAACGATCAGTCGTTCTACATGCGTCAGTGGATGCTCGATGCGGTAGCCATGGCGTACCTGAAAGTGCATGACCAGGCCAACCCGCAGCAGCGTGCGCGTATCGATCCGTGGCTGCAGAAGCTGGCACGGGCCAATCTGGCGTACTGGGACAATCCGAAACGGCGCCGCAACAACCACTACTACTGGGGCGGGCTGGGCGTGCTGGCCACCGGCCTGGCCACCGACGACGATGCCCTGTGGCAGGCAGGCCACGCCGCATTCCAGAAAGGCATCGATGACATCCAGGGCGATGGCAGCCTGCCGCTGGAGATGACCCGTGGACAGCGTGCCCTGCACTATCACGACTACGCATTGGCGCCACTGGTGATGATGGCCGAGCTGGCGCGGCTGCGCGGCCAGGACTGGTATGCCAGCAAGGACCATGCAATTGACCGCCTTGCCCGCCGCGTCATCGAAGGCAGCAAGGACCCTGCATGGTTCAACCAGCACACCGGCGTTGCACAGCTGCCCCTGCAGGCCAGCGGCTGGGTCGAGTTCTACCGGTTGCGATCACCGGATAGCGGCCTGTTCGATGCCGCGCATGCACGCGGCCCGTTCCACTCGCCACGGCTGGGCGGCGACCTTACGCTGATGGCCACGCATGGCATCGTGCGCACGCCGCTGCGTTAGCAGCGCGCCTCAGCGGGCTTTCGGATGCAGCAGGCGCTGGAACTCGGCGACGGTGCACTCCTGAGCCGCGCACCCCGGCACACGCAGCACGACGCGGCCCGGCGGCTGCGCGTTGGCCAGCGGCAGCGCATCGCGCAGCTGCGCGGTGGTCGGGTAGATGTAGGCCAGGCGGATCCGTTCCACCCCGCTGTGGCGATCACGCCAGCGTTCGAACTGCAGCAGGCCACCGATCGGTGTCTTCTCGTACTGCCCCGGCAGGCTGTAGTCGCTGATTCCCAACGCCGCCAGCACCGAGCCGATGTTGGAATCGTGACCGACCAGCAGGGTCACCTTCGGCGACGCCGGGTCGTCGAACAACGCATTCACTCTTGTCAGCAGCGGAGCGGCCACATCACGCGCCACCTCGGGCGTTCCGAACAGGATGTCCTGGTAGCGGTTGCGGATCTGCGCCAGCGCCTGCCATTGCGCCTCGGTGGTCAACCGGCCCCAGCCTTCGCGGGGGATGCCACTGCCCTGGTAGTGCTCCATCAACAAGGCATCGACCAGCCCGCTGGCCAGCGCCAGTGATCCGGACGCGCGAGGCTCCTTGCCCGGTTCCGTACTGAAGGTGGTATCGGCCAGCGCCAGATGGCAGTCGCTGTGCCCCTTGCATGCCGTCGACTGCGGATAGCGGGTGATCTCCTCCACCACGGACAAAGCCGGTGCCAGGTCCACTGCGGCCAGCGCTCGCTGCATTGACTCCAGCGCGCGCGTGCGGAATGCCGCGTCGTCGCGGCGGATCACCGGATCGAACAACGGATCCATCGAGCCCAGCGGCATGCGCTGTTCGACCGCAACATGGCAGCCCGGGAAAGCACCGGCAACGAAGAACTGCGCGGTGGCCTGGGTGCGCTGCAGGCTGTTGGCGTACGCGTGGAAGTCATCCTCCTGCGGGCAACCCGACACCGGCAACAGCTGCGCCTGGCGCAGCCACTGGGCGATGTAGCGGCCCATGTAGACCTCCAGCACGCCTCCCTTGGTGGTCAGCTCGCCCGGTGCCACCTCCCAGCGCGGCCAGGTCTCGGGCGTCGCATTGGCGAGCGCGCCGGAGGCCACCACCGGCGCGCGCAGGTTGTGACGGCTGAGCAGGACGACCTGCTCGAGCTGGTCGCCGTCCATGGGTGCCGGCGCAGCCGTGGCAACCGTGGTAACCAGGCTGAGTGCCAGCAACAGGGAGCGCAGGGGGCGGATCATGCAGGTCTCCGGAAACACGCTGGGGTCAGAGCCCTTTCCTGCAGAAAGGGATCCGACCCCGAAGCGATCATTGATCGGCAGCAACAAATCCACCGGTCTGCCGCGCCCACAACCGTGCGTACAGGCCACCGGCCGCAATCAGCTCGGCATGGGTGCCGGTCTCCACGATGCGTCCCTGGTCCATCACCACCAACCGGTCCATGCGCGCGATGGTCGACAGCCGGTGCGCGATCGCGATCACCGTCTTGCCGCCCATCAGCTCATCCAGGCTGTCCTGGATCGCCGCTTCCACTTCCGAGTCCAGTGCCGAGGTTGCTTCGTCCAGCACCAGGATCGGAGCGTCCTTCAGCAGCACGCGGGCAATGGCGATGCGCTGGCGCTGGCCGCCGGAGAGTTTCACGCCACGCTCGCCGACATACGCGTCGTAGCCGCGACGCCCCTGCCCGTCCACCAGCGTGTCGATGAAGGCTTCGGCACGCGCCTTGGCCACCGCAGCGCGCAGCTGCTCATCGGTCGCGTCTGGACGGCCGTACAGCAGGTTGTCGCGGATCGAGCGATGCAGCAGCGAGGTGTCCTGGGTGACCACACCGATCTGCTGGCGCAGGCTTTCCTGGGTGACGCAGGCAATGTCCTGGCCGTCGATCAGGATGCGGCCGCTTTCCAGGTCGTACAGGCGCAGCAGCACGTTGACCAGGGTCGACTTGCCGGCCCCCGAAGGACCGACCAGGCCGATCTTCTCGCCCGGCTTCACCACCAGGTCCAGGCCTGCGATCACGCCACCCTTCTTGCCGTAGTGGAAGTGGATGTCCTGGAAATGCACGCCGCCACGGGTCACCTGCAACGGCACCGCATCCTCGCGGTCCTGCACGGTCAGCGGCTGGGCGATGGTGGTGATGCCATCCTGCACCGTGCCGATGTCCTCGAAGATGCCGTTGATGGTCCACATGATCCAGCCGGACATGTTGTGGATGCGGATCACCAGGCCGGTCGCCAGCGTGATCGCACCGACGGTGATGTGGCCGCCATTCCACAGCCACAGCGCCAGCCCACAGGTACCGGCGATCAGGAAACCGTTGACGATGGCGATGGTCAGGTCCATGCCGGTGGTCACCCGGGTCTGCGCGCGGTGCTTGACCGCCAGTTCCTGGATCGACTCGGCCACGTAGGCCTGCTCGCGCCCGCCATGGGCGAACAGCTTCAGCGTGGGAATGTTGGTGTAGCCATCGACGATGCGGCCCATCGCCTTGGAACGCGCTTCGGACGCAATCCAGGCCCGTTCCTTCGCGCGCGGCACGAAGTAGACCATGATCAACGCATAGGCCAGCAGCCACAGGATCAGCGGCACCATCAGCCGCCAGTCGGCCTGCGCGAACAGGTACAGCGCGGTGCCGGTATAGACCACGATGTACCAGAGCGAATCGACCATCTGCACCGCCGACTCGCGCAGCGAGGTACCGGTCTGCATCACCCGGTTGGCGACGCTGCCGGCGAAGTCGTTCTGGAAGAAGCTCAGGCTCTGCCGCACCACATAGTTGTGCATCAACCAGCGCGAGCGGTTGCTCAGGCCGGGCACGATGGCCTGGTTGACCAGCAGGTTGTGCAGGCCGACCAGGATCGGACGCGCGATGACCGTGATGAACAGCATCCAGCCCAGGTCGTTGGCATGGCGCTTGAAGAAGTCGGCACCGGGCTGCTCGGCGACCATGTCGACGATGCGGCCCAGGTAATCGAACATCGCCACTTCCACCAGCGCCAGCAGCAGGCCGGCGATGAGCGTGGCCAGCAGCACCGGCCACACCGGGCGCAGGTAGTGCAGGTAGAACGGCAGCACCTTGCGCGGAGGCATCCGCCCGTCCACGGGCGGGAACACCGGAATCAGGGATTCAAACCAACGGAACATCGCATTCCCTCGCCATCTTTAGCTGGCGGAGTATCCCATGCCGCATGTGTACGCCGGCCGACGATCGCTGCGGCTGCGGTCGTGCCGGCCGCTGGCCGGCACCCTTGCGACGCATCCGGGGATCATGAGGTTGCCGGCCAGCGGCCGGCACTACCCATCGGATTCGTCAAACGTCAGCGCCGGGCCACGCTCGGCGGCGTCATTTCACTGGGGTGAACAGCAGGTCCTGGAAATCGAAACTGAAATCGGTCAGGTCGGAAATCGGCTGCATGCGCACCTCGCGCACCTTGCCATCCGGGTCCAGGCTGAAGTTCACGAACGCGTCGGCGTTGAGCGAACGGTCGTCCCAGCGCACGATGAAGGTGTCGTGCTGCCAGTGCTCCAGGCGTCCGCTCAGCTGCGCGGTCCTGGCAAAGCGCAGGCGCAGTCCCTTGCCCTCGGCACTGACCTGCATGTCGCCATACCAGCGGTCGCGGAACGTGCCTGTGTAGCCGGCCAGCGCCAGCGACGGCCTGCTGCCCTTGTCGCGCGCGCTCTGGTGCTTGGCCCATGCCTCGTCGGCCTTGTCCTGTCCCTTGGCCACGGCCTTGGCATAGGCGTCCACCCAGTCATGCTTTTCACCGCCCAGGTAAGCATCGAGCACACTCAGGGTGATCGCATTGAACGCCGCGCCCACTTCCTGATTGGTCAGCACCACCACGCCCAGTTTCTCGCCCGGTACCAGGGTCAGCCGCGAAACCATGCCCGGCCAGCCACCGGTGTGCCAGACCAGCTTCCGCCCGCGGTAGTCGCTCAGGCTCCAGCCTTCGCCATAGCCGGCGAAGTTGGCCCGCGCCGGTGCCAGCTCCGGCACGCTCGGCGCCGGGATCGACTGCGGCGTGATCATCCGCCACATCTGCTGCTGGCTCTTCTCGGAGAACAACGGCGTGCCGTCGGCCAGTTTGCCTTCGGCCAGCTGCACCTGCATCCAGCGCGCCATGTCGTGCGCGCTGGAATAGATGCCGCCGGCGCCGGCATTGTTCGACCAGGTCAGCGGCGCGACGGTACGCAGGTCCTTGAAATCGTACTTGGCGTGGCCGACCGCGGCCTTGTCGCCCGGCTTCAGGTGATCGGCGTTGTAGCGCGTGCCGGCCATGCCCACCTTGTCGAAGATGCGGGTCTGCAGGAACTGCTGGTAACTCATGCCGGAAACATGCTCGATCACCTGCTGGGCGACCGCGTACAGGATGTTGTCGTACGCATAGCCCTCGCGGAATCCACCCTTCAGCGGCACCTTGCCCAGCCGTTCCACCACTTCGGCATTGCTGTAGGAGGTGGTCGGCCAGAACAACAGGTCACCGGCGCCCAGGCTCAGTCCGCTGCGATGCGACAGCAGGTCGCGGATCGTCATCTGGCCGGTCACGAACGGATCGGACATGCGGAACGACGGCAGGTGGTCGATCACCTTGTCGTCCATCTTCAGCTTGCCGTCCTCGGCCAGCAGATTCAGCGAGGTGGCGGTGAACGCCTTGGTGTTGGACGCAATGGCAAACAGCGTATCGGCCTGCACCGGTTCCGGCTTGCCCTGCTCGCGCACGCCCCAGCCGCGCTCCAGCACCACCTCGCCATCCTTGACCACCGCCACCGCAATACCGGGCACGTCGAACTGCGCGCGCACGCGCTCGACGGTTGCATCCAGCTCCTGCAACTGCGCCGGGGTGGCAGCGCTCGCCATGGTCGTGCACGCCAGCAGCACGGCTCCTCCAATCCAGGGTTTCATCCAGCACGATCTCCGAACAGGGGTGGCGGCCATGTGCAGGCCGTCACCGGGGTTTCGCGGGATGGTAA
This sequence comes from Stenotrophomonas sp. Sm2128, assembly GCF_030985535.1. Lineage (NCBI taxonomy): Bacteria > Pseudomonadati > Pseudomonadota > Gammaproteobacteria > Lysobacterales > Lysobacteraceae > Stenotrophomonas > Stenotrophomonas sp. Sm2128. The sequence continues at coordinate 16,186 of NZ_JAPTFQ010000053.1, read as the reverse complement.
CGTTCTGCGTTGCACCCTGCCCTGTGCCATAGGAGGGGTGTCATGGGCGGGAACGGCCAACCGAGCAGCGGCTCCACCATCATTCCGTGCCTGCGCTACCGCGATGCGCAGGCTGCCATCGACTGGCTGCAGCGCGCCTTCGGCTTCCATGCCCAGGCCGTCTACGCCGATGGCGATACGGTGTTCCATGCGCAGCTGACCTTCGGCACCGGCATGATCATGCTGGGCTCGGCCAGCAACCAGAGCGCGTGGAGCGAGCATGCGGCGATGCCTGATGAGGTCGGCGGCCGCCAGACGCAGAGTGCCTGCGTGATCGTCACCGATGCCGACGCGCACTACGCCCGGGCCAAGGCCGCCGGTGCCCGAATCGTCATCGACATCGCCGACCAGGACTACGGCGGCCGTGGCTATGCCTGCGCCGACCCGGAAGGCTACCTGTGGTGGTTCGGCAGTTACGACCCGTGGCGCGCGGACCACGGCCAGTGACCGCCGGAACGATCCGCTGCGGCATCGGTGGCTGGGTGTTTCCCGAATGGCGCGGCGGCGTTTTCTACCCCGTGGGCCTGCCGCAGCGTGAAGAACTGGCCCATGCCAGCCGTGCGCTGCGTTGCATCGAAATCAACGGCACCTTCTACCGCACGCCCACCGCCGCGCAGTGCGCGCAGTGGGCCGCGCAGACGCCGGAAGGCTTCCGGTTCTCGATGAAGGCGCCACGCTACCTGGTGCAGCGCCGCGACCTGTCCAGTACGGTCGAGGCGGCCGCGCCCTTCCTGCAGGCGGCGACTGCGCTCGGTGACCGGCTGGGCCCGCTGCTGTGGCAGTTCGATCCACGGCATCCGGCCGGCGCCGAAGCACTGGAACGGCTGATGGCACAGCTGCCTAAGCAGCTGGACGGGGTGCCGCTGCAGCATGCGCTGGAGGTCCGCAACGCCGAGGCACATGGCCCGGCACTGGTCGACGCCGCCCGCCGCCATGGCGTGGCGCTGGTGATCGAGGACAGCGACGAGGCGCCATTGCACGGCGATGTCAGTGCCGGCTTCGTCTATGCGCGGATCAAGCGCAGCCAGGCGCGCTTGAACGAGGGCCTGCCGGCGCCCGTGCAGCAGCGCTGGGCCGAACGCGCACGCCGCTGGTCACGCGGCGAACCGGTGGATGACCTGCCCTGCCTGGCCGCGCCAGCTCCGGAAACCCCGCGCGAGGTCTACCTGCTGTGCATCGGCGCGGGCAAGGCACGCAACCCAGCGGCGGCGATGGCACTGCAGCGGCGGGTTGGCCAGGGCAGCGATCCCGCACGCGGGTAGCGCTGCGACGTTCGCCTTGCCTCACAATAGGCGGATGAGCACACCCGACACCCGCAAAGCGCTGTGGCAGATCCACTTCTGTGTCCTGCTGTGGGGCGTCACCGCCATCCTCGGCAAGCTGATCACCCTGCCCGCATTGCCGCTGGTGTGGTGGCGCATGCTGCTGGTGACGGCGATGCTGGCCCTGCTGCCGCGGGTCTGGCGCGGGCTGCGCACCCTGCCCCTGCGGCTGGTGGCCGGTTACGCCGGCATCGGTGCGCTGGTCGCCCTGCACTGGCTGACCTTCTACGGCGCGGTGAAACTGGCCAATGCCTCGGTGGCCGCCACCTGCATTGCACTGGCCCCGGTGTTCACCTCGATCATCGAACCCTGGGTCGCCAAGCGGCCGTTCCAGCTACGTGAACTGGCGTTCGGCCTGGCGGTGCTGCCGGGTGTTGCGCTGGTGGTCGGTGGCGTGCCCGATGGCATGCGCCTGGGTGTCTTGATCGGCGCGATATCGGCGCTGCTGGTGGCGGTGTTCGGCTCGCTCAACAAGCGCATGGTCAGCCACGCCGATCCGCTCACGGTCACCGCCCTGGAGCTGGGTGCCGGCACCCTCACCCTGACCCTGCTGGCACCGCTGATGCCCTACCTGCTGCCAGCACTGGCCAGCCCGCTGTGGGTGGTCCCGAATCTGCACGACAGCATCCTGCTGCTGGTGCTGGCCGGGTTCTGCACGCTGCTGCCGTTCGCCCTGGCCCTGGTCGCACTGCGCCACCTGAGCGCCTATACGGTGCAGTTGGTGACCAACCTGGAGCCGGTCTATGCGGTGGTGCTGGCGGTGGTGCTGCTGCGCGAGCAGCACGAGGTCACGCCGTGGTTCTACCTGGGCGTGGCCATCATTGTCGGCGCGGTGTTCCTGCATCCGCTGCTGAACCGCCGCAAGCCGGTGCAGCACCCGGAAATCCTTGGCACGGCCGAAGCACGCAACATCGCCGATTGAGTGCATCCGCGCATGGCGTGGATCTGCCGGTTCCGGATCGATGTCTCAGCGCTGCGGCCAATGCCAGGCCGGCGCATCCAGCAGGCCCTGCCCGCTCAGCAGCGTGCGGCCCTGTTCCTTGTGCAGATGCAGCGAGTGGCAGCCCGGCGCCTGCTCCAACGCCGCGATCAGCCGGCTGGCGTGTGACACCACCCACACCTGGCTGCGCGCACTGGCGGCGATGATCAGCCGCGCCAGCGCCGGCAGCAGGTCCGGATGCAGGCTGGTCTCCGGCTCGTTCAGCACCAGCAGCGGCGGTGGCCGCGGCGTGTGCAGTGCCGCGGCCAGCAGCAGGAATCGCAGGGTACCGTCAGACAATTCGGCCATCGACAACGGCCGCAGCAGCCCGGGCTGGTGGAATCGCAGGGCCAGTCGACCGTCCAGCTCTTCGAAGCCGACCGTGGCGCCGGGGAAGGCATCATCGACACTGCGTGCCAACGCAACCGGATCTCCGATCTCGAGAATGGTCACCCAGGCCGCCGCCAGATCCCGGCCGTCGTGATGCAGCACCGGCGTGCGCGTTGCCATCGCCGGTTGTCGCGCCGGGGCATCGGCGTCGCTGCGGAAATGATCGTAGAAGCGCCAGCGACGGATGTACTCACGCAGGGCGATGGTTTCCGGCATGCGCTGCGGATCGCCGACCTGGGTGAACAGGCTGTCGAACAGTGACAACCGGTCATCCACGAGATCCCAGCCGTGCGCATGGCGTTGCCGCACCATTGCCCCACGGCGATCGACCAGCAGGTTGGCGCTGCGCAGGAACGGCCCGGCCCAGATCGCCTCCGCCTTGATCTGCGGATCCAGCGCAAACGCGGAACGGCTGGGTGGCGGGTAGCCCAGGTCGATGGCATAGCCGAACTCGTCGGTGGTGAATCCCAGCTTCAGCCCCACCGACGCCTGCCGGGGCCCGCCCTGCAGCGGGATATCGCCGGCCGCAACCCGGCGATCGATGGATTCGGGGCCGGCCCACAGCGCCGAACCAAGTCCCCCTTCGCGGGCCAGCACCGCCGCGACGCCGCCCTGGGCGGTTTCCGCCAGCAGGCGCAGCGCGCGGTACAGGCTGGATTTGCCACTGCCGTTGTCACCGGTGACCACGTTCAACGGCTGCAGCGGCAGTACCAGCCCGTGCAGCGAGCGATAGTGGGCGATGGCCAGGGTCTGCAGCATGGCTGGTGTCCGTGGAAACAAGGACGTCATGCTGGCCGGTTCTGATCGCAGGAGCTGCGACGCCAGGTGAAACGGGAAGAGCATCCACGCATGGCGTGAATCTACTGGAGCGGCATCGAATCATCCACGCGTCGCATGCATTCAGCGCGCGAACCGCCGGTGTTTCAGCCCGCCAGCTCCACCCGGTTGCGACCGTTGCCCTTGGCCCGGTACAGCGCCTTGTCGGCGCGCGCCAGCATCTCATCCACGCTTTCACCGGGCTGGTGCTGGGCCACACCAATGCTGATCGTGACCGGGAATCCCAGCGGCAGATCCGCCACGGCCAAGCGCAGGAACTCGCATTGCAGTTCGGCCGTGCGCAGATCAGTGCCCGGCATCACCGCCACGAACTCCTCCCCGCCATAGCGCGCGGCCATGCCACGGCCGGCAAAATGCGAACGCAGCAGCACACCCAGCTCGGCCAGTACCCGGTCGCCGGTGGCGTGGCCCTGGAAGTCATTGATGTGCTTGAAATGATCGATGTCCAGCAGGGCCACGCAGGCTACTCCCGGCTGCCCATCGATCTCCGCCACCGCCTCTTCCAGTGCCGCCGCCATCGCGCGGCGGTTGGGCAGGCCGGTCAGCGCATCGGTGCGGCTCTGTTCGGCCAGGTCGGCATTCTGCGCCAGCAGCACGTCCTGGTATTCCGACAGCAGGCGCTCGTAGTCATCGCGTTCCAGCATGTGCTTCTGGATGTCGAGCGCGAAACGGCGCAGCTCCATCACCAGCATCACCTGCCGTGACAGCGCGGCCAGCGCCTCGGCCTTGTCGCTGGGCAGGTGCTGCGGCTGTGCATCGAACACGCACAGCGTACCCAGCGGCAGGCCATCGGAACTGATCAGCGGCGCACCGGCGTAGAAGCGGATGTGCGGGTCGCCGGTCACCACCGGGTTGTCGTGGAAGCGGACGTCCTGCAACGCATCCTCGACCACCATGATTTCGTGCGGCTGCAGGATGGCGTGGCCACACATCGATTCGCTGCGCAGGTTTTCCGCCGCGTCGATGCCCTGGATCGACTTGAACCATTGCCGTTCGACGTCAATCAGGGTCACCGCCGCCATCGAGGTACCGCAGACCGCCTTGGCGATCGCCACCAGGTCGTCGAATGACTTCTCGCGCTGCGAATCAAGGATCCGGTAGCGGTACAGCGCCTGGAGCCGAAGGGCTTCGTTGGCAGGCTTGTCGGGCTTGATCATGCAGCGTCACGTTCCGGCAGGTCACTGCAAAGTCTAGCTGATGCCCGCGCGTAATCCGCACAACGGCTAGTGCCGGCCGCTGGCCGGCATCCCGCGCGCATTCGATGCCTGGAGCAGCCGGCCAGCGGCCGGCACTACCGCGCGTTACCAGTCCAGCTGCTTCGGCAGCAGGCCCTGCAGTTCCTGCTCGGTCAGGTTGCGCCACTGGCCCGGCTTCAGCGCGCCGATCTTGATGTTGTCGATGCGCACGCGGCGCAGCTGGGTCACGCGATAGCCGAATTCGGCGGCCATCAGGCGGATCTGCCGGTTCAGGCCCTGCTGCAGGGTGATACGGAAGCCGAACTTGGCGATGCGCGAGGTCTTGCACGGCAGCGTCATCTGGTCGTGGATGCGCACGCCGCGCGCCATGCCGCGCAGGAACTCATCGGTGACCGGCTTGTTCACCGCCACCAGGTATTCCTTCTGGTGGCCATTTTCGGCGCGCAGGATCTGATTGACGATGTCGCCGTTGCTGGTCATCAGGATCAACCCCTCGGATTCCTTGTCCAGGCGGCCGATCGGGAAGATGCGCTGTTCGTGGCCGACGAAGTCGACGATGTTGCCCTTGACCGAAGTTTCGGTCGTGCAGGTGACGCCTACCGGCTTGTTCAGTGCGATGTAGACGTGGCGGCGGGCGCCGGGCTTGCGTGCCACGCGGGCGCGCAGCGGCTGGCCGTCGACCAGCACCTGGTCTTCCTCGCCCACCACCGCCCCGGTACCGGCCGGATGGCCGTTGACGGTAACGCGGCGCGCGGCGATCAGGCGATCGGCCTCGCGGCGGGAGCAGAAGCCGGTGTCGGCGATATGTTTGTTGAGTCGGGTGGTCATCGGCCCATTATCCGGCATCGCCGCCCGCTGCGCTTCATGCCAGGGCGGGCGGATCGAGCTCCTCGCCGTCGAAGACCCGGTTGCGGCCCGCCCGCTTTGCCACGTACATGGCATGGTCGGCGCGCCGCAGCAGCCCGGCCAGATCGTCCTCGCCCGGTCGCCACTGCGCCAGGCCGATGCTGGCGGTCACCTCCAGCCCCGGCACCTGCAGGGCCTGGCCAGCCTCGGTGATGCGCTGGCGCAGGCGGTCCAGCCGCGCCGACGCCGCCTCGCGCGGCATGCCGGGCATCAGCAGCAGGAACTCTTCGCCGCCCATCCGCACCACTTCGTCCTGGCTGCGCACCGCCGCGCGCAGGGCACGCGCCACCGCCACCAGCACCTGGTCGCCCACTGCGTGGCCGTGGCGGTCGTTGATGTCCTTGAACAGGTCGATGTCGAGGAAGCCGATCACCAACGGGCCGCGCTCACGGTCCACCCGTTCCAGATGGCGGGCCAGCTGCTGCAGTCCGGCGCGACGGTTGGGAAGCCCGGTCAGGCCATCGGTCTCGGCCAGCTGGCGAAGTTCATCACGCTGCTGGCGCAGCCGGCCCAGCCGCTGGTTCAACGCATACGCGGCCATCATCAACAGCCAGGTCACCGCCAGCTGCAGCGCCTCCACCCGGTATTCCAGCAGCCACGCCGCACCACAGGCATCGGCGATGATCAGTACCAGCATCGGTGCCAGCGCGGCCAGACCCGCCTGCGCCCAACGGTCGCCGCGCCAGCGTGCCCAGACGCCGACCATCAGTGCCAGGCCACATCCGGACAGATAGGACACCTGCAAGCCCTTCGCGACCCAGGCCAGATGCTCCCAGCGCAGCCACGGCACCAGCACGGCCAGCGCCATCAGGGTCCACAACACCGCCAGTTGGGCCGGGCGCGATCGAGGCAGCACGCGGTCGCCTCCGTTCAGCCGCCACAGCGCCGGCAGCACCAGTGCCTGGGTCGCAGCGGTCAGCGCCAGCAGCCACCAGGCGCCGTGCTCGCCCACCGGCAGCCAGGGTTCCGGATAGCCGCTGAGCCCGCCGAGGATGGCCTGCCACAGCACCATCACGGTGGTGCCGGCGATGTAGACCAGGAAACTGCGGTCCCGGGTGGTCAGGAAGGCCATCAACGCCGACAGCGCCAGCGCGATCGCCACCGCGATGCAGGCCGCGCGCACCAGCAGGCGGGCGGTGTCGTTCTGCTGCACCGGGCTGGGCGCGCCCAGCCGCAGGGTCGGTACCCAACGTGTCTTCAGCGGTGTCTGCCAGGAGACCAGGAACGGTTCATGGCTGCCGGCCGGCGGTACCGCCACCAGGCCGATGCCAGCCCGGAAACGTGAATCGCGGGTGCGCGCGTCGTGCATGTTGCCGCAGATCTCGCGGTCGCCATGCTGGACGCGCACTTCACCGGCAAAGACGTTGAACACGTCCAGCGCCTGCGGTTGGCCTGACCAGCCCTGCGGCGGAGCCGGCACCAGCACCTGCTGGCGGGCGCCGGACAGCATCTGCGGCGTGCATGCGCGGTGCGGCGTCGGCTCGTCGGTAGCGCCGCCGACCAGGAGATAATCATGGCCCGACACGGCCTCTGCAGCCTGAAGCGGCCACGGCAACGCCAACCACACCATCAGGACGGCCAGCACCGCTCCTGTTCCATACCGCCACTGCCTGCCGCCCACGCCACGTCCTGTTCCTGCTTACGTCCGCGCCCACTGCGCGCCGCCCCTGGCGCGCATTATCGCAGCCGGGCACGCCACGCATGTGTAGACCAAAGTCGGCGCCCGCGGTTCAGCCAGCCGCCGGCGGCCCCTTCACCGCGACCAGCCGTACCGGGCGCAGATCGACCAGGGTCAGCCGCTCCAGCGGCTGCGGCCGTTCGATGGCATAGCCCTGCAGCCCCTGCACGCCAAGCCGGGTCAGCGCACCGGCAACCTCGGCGGTCTCCACCCACTCGGCCACCACTTCCATCTGCAGCTCGCGCCCGAGCTCGCTGATCGCGCGCACCGTGGCGTGGCTGACCGGGTCGGTATCCATGTCGCGCACGAAGGCGCCGTCGATCTTCAGGATGTCCGCCGGCAACTGGCGCAGGTAGCCGAAGGAAGACAGGCCGGAGCCGAAGTCATCCAGCGCCATCCGGCACCCCCGTGCCTTCACCGCATCGATGAAGGCGCGGGCCTGGCTGAGGTTGCTGATCGCCGCAGTCTCGGTGATCTCGAAGCACAACTTGGAGGCCAGCGCGCGGTTGCGCTCGAGCAGGTCGCAGACGAAGGCGAGGAATCCCGGCTCGGCGATCGACTGCGCGGACACGTTGACGTTGCACAGGCCCAGCTGTCGCACGTGCGCCGGGCACACCTGCAGGTGGCGGAACAGCAGCCCGAGCACGTGCCGGTCCAGCGCCACTGCCATGCCATAGCGCTCCACCGCCGGCATGAACTGGCCGGGCAGATGCAGGCTGCCATCGGTGCCACGCATGCGCACCAGCACCTCGTAGTGCAGGTAGGACGGATCGCCCACGCGGGCGATGCGCTGTGCATACAGCAGCATGCGATTCTCGGCCATCGCCAGGCTGACGCCCTGCAGGCGCTCGGCCTCCTGCCGCCGCTCCTCCAGCGCCATGCGGTTCTCATTGAAGCAGTGCACGCGGTTGCGCCCGGCCTGCTTGGCTGCATAGCAGGCGCTGTCGGCGGCACTCATCAACCAGTTCACGTCCGGCGCATCGGCACTGACCTCGACCACGCCGATGCTGCAGCTCAGCTGCGGGCTGCCCTCGCTGATCGGGAACGTGGCCTGGCCCAGGTTGCGAATCACCCGCTGCAGCACCCGCTTGGCTTCGTCCTGCCCGGCATGGGCGAGGAACACGGCGAACTCGTCGGCGCCCAGGCGGCCGACCCAGTCACCGTCGCGCACGGCCGCCACCAGATAGTCGGCGAAACTGCGCAGCATCTGGTCACCGGCGGCATGGCCGAAGCTGTCATTGACCAGCTTGAAGTGGTCCAGGTTGATGTAGCACAGCGCATGCGTACCGCCATCACTGCGTACCTGCAGCAGCGCACGTTCCAGCAGCCGCTCGATCTCGCGGCGGTTGATCAGGCCGGTCAGCGGATCGTGGCTGGCGTGATGCTCGATCTCACGTGCCAATGCATGGTTCTGGCTGACATCCTCGATGATCGCAAACACCGACAGGCCGCCTCCCGCGCTGCGCACGCCGGTGCCACTCCAGCGCCCCCACACCAGGCTGCCATCGCGGCGGCAGAAGCGCAGTTCACTCGGCCGCAGCTGCCGGTCCCAGTCGATGCGGCCGACGCCATCGATGACCAGTTCGCCTTCCATCAACAGATCGCCGAGCGACATCTGCAGCAGCACGTCGCGTCGGTAGTCGAGGATGTCGGCCATCGCCTGGTTGGCTTCGATCACCTTGCCGTCGGTGTCGAGCTTGAGCATGCCGACATTGGCCTGGTAGAAGGCTGCACGGAAGCGGCTTTCATGCTCGGTCAGGTCCTTGCCGACGCGGCGCGCGAGGGCCACCGCCATCAGGCTGATCGCCAGCACCGACAACCCGCCCACCACAAGCGTGGCGATCCGTACCATCGTGGCCATGCGCAGCAACGCTTGCGAAAATGCCTGCGCCTGCACCTGCAGCCGCCGGTCCAGATCACGCAGTTGTTGCAGGTACCGGTCGCGTTCCGCCGCTGGCAGCACGCCCTGGGCGTGCCCCGACTGCAGCTCGGCAACCAGCCGCTGCACAGCCAACAGATCATCGTCGGTCTGTCGCCACAGCGTGGTTGCTTCCCGGAATGCACCGATGTCGCGTGCATGGCGGAACGAGAACACCAGGCGCGGGATATCGGCGCGCGCGTTGCCACCCTGCAGGAAGCCCTGCCTGGCCTTTTCCTCGTCCGGTACCGCCTGTTCCAGCGCCAGCCGGGCCTGCAGATCGCCCAATGGAATCCGCAGCGCCTGGCGCGCGTCATCCAGGTCCTGGGCATGGCCACGCGCCAGGTAGCGGCTCAGCGCAGCGGTTGCATCCTGCTGCCCTCGTGACCAGTACCCCTGGCCGGCAATCCAGGCCGTCGAGGCTGCCTGCAGTTCCTGGATCAACGCGGACAACGCGACCAACCCGATCGCCATGCCCGTCAACAACGCAAAGCGCAATCCCAGCCCACGGGTCATCGGCACCCGCCGGCTCTGCTGGTCCGTGCCACTTCTACCCATCCCGGATCCCCCCGAATGTGCTGCGGTGACAACCTGCCTTGGAACCGGCCCAGCCTATGACCGGCAATGTGTGGACCATGCGAAAAAGGGGACGGAGGGGATTAAGTCGTTTTCGGCATAAGCGCATGGCCTGCCATTTACGACTTAATCCCCTCCGTCCCCTTTTCCTGTACGCCAGCCCGGGGGCTGGCGTTGTTATGGACGGCTGCGGGTGCGGCTTAGAAGCTGCGCGGGCCGCGCGGCTTGAAGCCGTCACGACGCGGCGGGCGGCTGTCGCGGTCACCGCCGCGGTCGCCACCATGGCCACCATGGCCACCCGGACCACCCGGGCCACCACGACGCGGGCCACCCGGGCCGCCCGGGCCACGCTTGTCGAAGCGCGGCTTGAACGGACGCGGGGCCGGGTTGGTGTCTTCACCCGGAGCCAGCGCACGCATCTGCAGCTGCTGGCCGGACACCCACACCTTCTGCAGGTGCGACAGCACGTCCGGCGGCATCTGTGCCGGCAGGTCCAGCAGCGAGAAGTCGTCGTGGATGTCGATGCGGCCGATGAAGCGGCTTTCCAGGCCCGCTTCGTTGGCGATGGCGCCGACGATGTTGGCCGGCTTCACGCCATGCTGGTGGCCCACCGAAATGCGGTAGGTCTCCATACCCTGCTCCGGTGCTCCACGCGGCGGAACCTCACGGCGCGGACGCTGCTCGAAACCACCTTCGGCGTCGTCGCGACGCGGGCCACGCTCGAAGCGCGGACCACGCTCGTTGCGGTCGAAGCGATCGCCACGCTCCGGACGGTCGCCACGGTCGAAACGCTCGCGCGGGGCGCGCTCTTCACGCGGGGCACGCACCGGCGGCTGCAGCAGGAACGGGGTGTCACCCTGCAGCATCTTGGCCAGCGCGGCGGCGATCTCGATGGCCGGCACGTTCTGCTCGTTCTCGAAGCGCTCCAGCAGCTGGCGGTAGAAGTCCAGGCCGCCGGCACCGAGGGTTTCGGTGATGCGCGAGGTGAACTTGTTGATGCGGGTGTCGTTGACCGCTTCCACGCTCGGCAGCTGCATCTCTTCGATCGGCTGACGGGTGGCGCGCTCGATCTGGCGCAGCATGCCCTTCTCGCGCGGGGTGGCGAACAGGATCGCCTCGCCGCTGCGGCCGGCACGGCCGGTACGGCCGATGCGGTGCACGTAGCTTTCGGTGTCGTACGGAATGTCGTAGTTCAGCACGTGGCTGATGCGCTCCACGTCCAGGCCGCGCGCAGCCACGTCGGTGGCAACCAGGATGTCCAGCTTGCCTTCCTTCAGCATGGCGATGGTGCGCTCACGCTGGGCCTGCTGCATGTCACCGTTGATGGCGGCAGCGGCCAGGCCACGGGCCTGCAGCTTGCTGGCGAGTTCTTCGGTGCCGGCCTTGGTGCGCGCGAAGATGATCATCGCGTCGAACGGCTCGACTTCCAGGATGCGGGTCAGCGCATCCAGCTTGTGCATGCCGCTCACCCACCAGTAACGCTGGCGGATGTTGGCCGAGGTGGTGGTCTTGGCCGCGATGGTCACTTCCACCGGGTCCTGCAGGTAGGTCTGCGCGATGCGGCGGATCTGCGGCGGCATGGTGGCCGAGAACAGGGCCACCTGGCGCTGCTCCGGCAGCTTCTTCAGCACCGCTTCGACGTCGTCGATGAAGCCCATGCGCAGCATTTCATCGGCTTCGTCCAGCACCAGGGTCTTCAGCTCGGACAGGTCCAGGGTGCTGCGGTCGAGGTGGTCGATCACGCGACCGGGGGTACCGACCACGATATGCACGCCACGGCGCAGCGCCGACAGCTGCTGTCCGTAAGGCTGGCCGCCGTACACCGGCAGCACGCGGAAGCCCGGGATCTTCGACGAGTAGGACTGGAACGCCTCGGCGACCTGGATGGCCAGTTCGCGGGTCGGCGCCAGGATCAGGGCCTGCGGCTTGATCTGCTGCAGGTCGATGTTGGACAGTACCGGCAGCGCGAACGCGGCGGTCTTGCCGGTACCGGTCTGGGCCTGGCCCAGCACGTCGCGGCCTTCCAGCATCGCCGGGATGGTGGCGGCCTGGATCGGCGACGGGGTTTCGTAGCCGATGGCGGTGACCGCCTGCATCACGGGCTCGGACAGGCCGAGCTGCGCGAACTGCAGCGGCGCTTGGGAATCTTGGGACATGGGAAACTCCGAAGGCACTGCCGTCTTCCTGGCAGTGCGATAAAAAAGGGATGGTCCGCGCTTTGGGCGCCCTTCTTATCGCGTGCCCTGGCGCTGCTCGGTCGGAGGAGATTTCACTCGCTCAGAGCGGGATGATACCGCATTGATCCTGAACGAGGCGTACAGCTTTCCGTGCGCGTGCCGTCATGCCCCGTGCTGGCGCACAATACGCGCCCTCCTCCCGGCCCGGCCGCTGGCCTGCGCCCCTCTTCCCAGGAACCCCGCTCCATGCAGATTCTCGAATTCGACCTCGACGGTGACTACGTCGAACTCAAGCAGCTGCTCAAGCTGGCCGACCTGGTCACCAGCGGCGGCGAAGCCAAGATGGTCATCAGCGAAGGCCTGGTGCGGGTCGACGGCGAAGTCGAACTGCGCAAGGCCTGCAAGATCCGCGCAGGCCAGGTGGTCGAGTTCGCCGACAGCCAGATCCGGGTGCTGGCCGCCGGCTGATGTGAGGCTGTTCAGGCTACGCGCTGGGTCAGGTGCGAGGCAATCAGCTGCCTGAACGGTGCCACGCCCTGCGCCAGGCGCAGGCCGGCCGCCCGCAGCAGCCGCGCGGGGCGGCGATCGTCGGTGTACAGGCTGGCGATCGCATTGGTGGCCTCGTACAGCGGCCGCGACGCCAGCCGGTGACCCCGTTGGTAGCTGGCCAGCATGCCGGCGGCGGCAATGTCGGCACCGCGACGCTGCTGCGCGACGATGCCCTGCGCCAGCCGCTGTGCGCTGGCCAGGCCCAGGTTGAAGCCATGCGCGGTGACCGGGTGCATGCCGACTGCGGCATCGCCGATCAGCGCCGAACGCTCGCCAACAAAACGGTGCGCGTACACACCCACCAGCGGATACGCCTGCGGCGTGGCCACCGGCTGCATCCGGCCCAGCCGATGTTCGAAGCAAGCACTGATGGCCTCGCCGAAGGCCACCTCGTCCATCGCCAGCAGCGCCTCGATCTGCCGCGGCGGCAGCGTGATCACCGCCGATGCCTGGCCCTCGTTGAGCGGCAGCAGCGCCATCGTGCGGCCGTAGCCGAACCATTCCCAGGCAGTGTGGCGATGGTCGCGCTCGACCTGCATGCGGCACACCAGCATCGACTTGCCGAAGTCGCGCATCTGCGCACCGATGCCGAGCATGCGGCGGGTGGCGGAGAAGCGGCTGTCAGCGGCCACCAGCAGCCGCGCATGCAGTTGGCTGCCGTCATCGAGTTTGACCACATGGCCCTGTGCATCGGCTTGCACGCCCTGCACCTTGCGCCCGTCGAACAGTTCCACGTCGTCCTGGCCCTGCACCGCATCCCATGCGGCACGGCGGATCAGATGGTTGGGTACCAGCCAGCCCAGCGGCTGGCCGTCGACCTGGCTGCTGGCGAAGGTCAGCGCGAATGGCGAGCCGCCGTTCATCACCTTGGCATCGCGCAGTTCAGCGACTTCGGCCTGCGGCAGGCGCTGCCACAGACCCAGTTGCTCCATGCTCTGCCGCGAGGCATGGGTCAACGCGATCTCCCTGCCATCGAAGGCGGCCTCGGCCAGGGCCTGGCGCGGCTGCACTTCGACCAGCCCGACCTGCAGCCCGCTGCCGGCCAGCGCGCGCGCGAAGCACAGACCTGCCGGTCCGGCGCCGACCACCACCACGTCCATCCTGCGCATGCGCGCCTCCTGCCGTTGATTCAGTCCGCGCCAGCATAGCGCCGCGCACCTGAGCGGCCTTGATCTGGATCAGGCCGACTTAGAGAAGTGCGAACACCAGCGCCAGGATCGACAGCAGCGACACCAGCCACACCAGGCTGCGCACGTAGGGCACGCCTGCGGCGTACAGGGGCAGATAGACCACACGCGCCCAGAAGTAGGCCTGCGCCGCCAGTGCAGTGGTGTCGTTGCCGCGACCGGCCACGACCACCGCGATGGCGGCGGCGGCGAAGAACGGGAACGTCTCCAGGAAGTTGGCCTGCGCACGCTGCAGGCGACCGGCCAGCGCGCTGACCGGCTTTGCATCGCCATCGCGTGCCGAGGCATTCCACTTCATCCCGCGCTCGCGGGTGACCACCGTGGAGGTGGCGAAGATATAGACGAAGCCCAGCAGCACCGACCAGGCCAGCATTGTCAGTTCAGTTGCCATCGATCATCTCCTCAGGGTGCCGACGCACGCAGGCTGTAACCGGCCAGACGCCACACCTGGTCCTCGTCGAAACGGAACGAGACCAGCTCGCGCACCGGCTGCGCGCTGTTGGCGAAACGGGTCGGGAAACTGACGTTGATGTACAGCCCTTCCGGTACCGCGGCGCCTGCGCTGTACTTGACCCGGGTGATGGTGGGCTGGCCACGCCCGGCCAGCGCACCCAAGCGCGTGCGCTCGGTGGTCAGCTGGCTGACGAATGCGGCCTTCGGTACTGCACGGCGCGCGACGGCGGAGGCGCCATCCCACAGTTCGCCGGCGCGGTTGGCATCGACCAGCTGCGCGGCTTTCAGTGCAGCAGCGCCCATCTCGGCATCCTGTTTCTGCACCTGGGCCTGCTGTGCAGCAGTCAACGCCGGGGCACCGGCGGTGGCTGGCTTCGCAGCCGCTGGCGAGGCCGGGGCCGGGCGTGCCGGAGCCGGTGCAGGCGTGGCCGGCGCAGGTGCCTGCGCCAATGCGGTCAGGGGCAGCAGGGACAGCAGGGACAGCAGCAGGAGCACACGCTTCATGGACACCGCCGGTTTTCTGGAGAGAACCGCAGTCTACGCCAGCGCGGTGACTATGCCGTCAGCGTGCCGGGGCGTTGCCCTCCACCGCTGCCGCATCAGCCTGCGCGGCGGGCGCGGCGGTGTTCACTGGCGCCTGTTCGGCCACCGGCGGCGGCTCCGACGGTGCCGGTGGCAGCGTTGCCACATCGATCTCCGACAGTGGGCTTTCTTCCGGGCACACCGCATCCGGGAAACCGAAGCGCTGCTTCAGTGCCTGGCCGCAGCTGTTGATCGATTCCATGTCGGCGCCTTCGCGCTTGCACTGCTGGTCGAAGGCGACCAGGAACGCGTCCTTGCGCTGCACGAAGTCATCGCCACAGGCCCGCATCTGCTTGATCCGTTCCAGATCGTCCTGCACCGCGTTGGTGCCGTCCAGGCCGTACTGGCGCAGCTCATCCTGCGTCAGCAGGCGCAGGCTGCGGTTGGGCACGGTCATCATCAGATCGGCCACACCCACCGCCACGCCGTTGCGCTGCAGGTAGTCCTTCACGTTGTCGTAGACCTCGTGCAGCTCGCGGTTGAGTTCCGCGCGCGAGGTGGCCTTGGAGCTGATCCGCATCATGCGATGGATGCCGACCTTGCCCGACAGCAGGCGGTTGTCACCGGCGGCCAGCACGAACACGCAGGCACTGTGGCAGATCGAGCCCTCGCGCACCCAGATCGTCCAGCCCGATTCACCGATGCTGTCGCCGGCGACAATCGCCGATTCCACCTGGCCGCCGCTGGAATCCAGGTCGAGGATGCGCTTGTGGATCTTCTGCTCGTCAGCGACCACCGCCAACCGCCACATCATCTCGGCGAAGCCCGGATTGATCTTGCCGGCGTAACGCACGCGCATCAGGCCACGTTCGGCGCACGGCGTCAGCGCCTGGGTGATCTGCTCGCGCTGCAGGCCCTCCAGCTCGACGCCATCGCCCGCCTCACCGGCGTACTCGGTACTGCAGCTGACCCAGGCGCGGCCATTCTCCAACTGCGCCTGCGGCCACGGCCGATCCGCCCGGCTGCGCGGCGGCGCCGGCGGTGGCGGTGCGTCAGCCGCATTGATCGACACCATGTTCTCGCCATCGCTGGCCGGCGCGCGCGCGGCCTTGTCGGCGGCGGTGACATTGCCCGGATTCTCCAGCTGGCTGCAGCCCGCCAGGGCCAGGCACAACAGGGGCAACCAGCGGAGTTTGGCGGACATCGGGCAACCAGTCTTCACGTGAGCAAGAGCCACAGTCTACCCGTCCGGGGCACGCATTCAGCGCGTGGCACTGAACCCCTTCTGACCCTTGGGAAAAGCGTGTCGACCAAGGTCGACACCCACCAACAGCAGTGCAGAACGCCGTCCCGACAGGTCGCAGCAACCTGTCAAAGGCGGGGTGGGTCCGGTTGCAGGGGCGTGAGCGCCATGGGCCCGAGGCATGCCTCGGGCGGGTTGGGCAGGACGCCCAACC
>NZ_JAPTFQ010000052.1:0-34053 GCF_030985535.1 Stenotrophomonas sp. Sm2128 | reverse complement strand
CCGCCCCCCCCCCCCCCCCCCCCGCCCCCCCCCCGCCACTACCGATCAGAGTCGCTCGGCCTTGCCACTGGCCAGTGCGCGCGCGATCACCTGCTGCGCCTGCTGCGATGCCTGCGCGTGCACGCGTGCCTGGCGCTCGCCCAACGCGGCCTGTTGGCTGCCCAGCGCCGCCTGGCGGCTGGCCAGTTCAGACTGCTGGCTGGCCAGGCGCTGCATGGCGCGGGTGCGGCTGGCACGCGCGGTTTCGTTGTCCACTTCCTGCATCGCACGACGCGCCTCGGCGGCAGCCTCACGTGCGGCCTCACGTGCAACCGCCGCGTCGTTGGTCGCGCCCCGCGCCGCCTTCGCCGCTTCGGCCGCCGCTTCGCGGTTGATGTCATGCGCGGCCATCGCACTGCGCGCGGCCTCCGCTGCGGCCAGTGCCAGGCGGCGCGCCTCTTCACCCTGCAGACGCCCCATCTCACCCATCTGCTTGCCCAGGTCGCCCTGCTGGCGGCCCAGCGCACTCTGCTGGCGGCCCAGTTCGCTCTGCTGGCGACCAAGGTCCGCCGCACCGGCATAGGCGCGCTGCAGCGACTGGATCAACATCCGGTCGCGCACCACATAGCGCTTGTCGCCCTGGCGGAACCACAGCGCCGGGCCCTTGCCGAGCTGCCTGCGGGCCACCATCACATCGTCCATGCCGCCGTTGGCGAAGGTCGAATCACCATCGACCAGCACGAAGGCCTCCCGGGGCGACTTGCCCAGATCGAGGCGACCGTAGGTCGTGATGGAGGAGGTGGTGGTCGTGCCGTCATGGTCCTCATCCATGCCAGCGGCATCGTCGACATCGGCCACATCGGCATCGTCAGGACCGGAGGGTTCTTCCATATCGGCCGGTTCTGCGGGCGGTGCGGGAGCCACCGGCTCGGCCGGAACGCGCGCGGCCGAGGCTGGTGCGGGCGGGGCTTCCGGAGCCTTCGGCGGGGGCGGCACCACGGCCTTCGGGGCGGCCGGAGGTGCGGGCGGGGCCGGCGGGGCCGGCGGCACCGGCGCTGCGACCAGCCGCATCGGCGCCACGCCCACCACCACCACCACAGCGGTCAGCGCCACCGCCAGCAGACGCGGGCAGGACCGGTGCGACTGCAGCGAAAGCAGGCGACGCTTGAGGCTGGTGGTGCTCGGTGCGGCGCTGGCCACGCCCAGATGCGGCTGCGGGGCCACGCCCAGCTGCAGCAACAGGCGGCCATAGGCCTGGCGGCTGGCGCCATGTTGGCCGACCACCGCCGCATCCACGGCTTCCTCGCGGGCCTGCGCGTATTCGCGCACCGACAGGCGCAGCAGCGGGTGGAAGAAGAACAGGTGCTGGGCCAGCGCGGGCAGCAGGCCCCATTGCAGGTCACGGCGCTGCAGGTGCTGCAGTTCGTGGGTCAGTGCCAGGTCCAGCGCATCGCCCTGCAGGACGTTGTCGCCGGCCGGCAGCAGCAGCACCGGGCGGAACGGCCCGACCAGCTGCGGTGCGTCCACCTGCGTGCTCATCCACAGCCGCGGCGCACGGCGCACGCCGTGGGCATCGGAGGCCAGCTGCAGGGCCTGCACCAGCGCCTCGTCCTCGCAGGGATACGCCGCAGCCAGCAGTGCGCGGCAGCGGCGCCACTCACCGAAGGTGCGCAGCGCCATCACCAGCACGCCGGACAGCCACAGCGCGGACAGTGCGACCGCCCACCATGCAACTGCCGGTACTTCGGCCGTGGGCAGCGGCATCGCGGCCAGCAACTGCGCAGAGGCCTCCGGGGCCAGCGGGTAGACGATGTCAGCGGCCACGTCGGTCGCGGTCATCGCCACCGCCTGCGGCGCCGGCAGCCAGGCCAACTGCAACGGCTGGCTCCAGAACAGGCCGAGCACGGCCTGCAGCGAGACCAGCCACCACAGGCGGCAGCGGGTCGCCGCCGACAGCGACGGCAGCGCGCGGCACAGGCCGTACACCAGCGCCACCAGCAGCACGGTCTGCAGGCTGGTCCAGCCCAACCGTTCCAGCATCGGAATCAGCATCGTGGTGTCCATGGCTCAGCCCTCGTGGCGACGCGATTGGAGTTGGGCGACCAGCGCTTCCAGCTCGGCCAGTTCGTTGTCGCTGACCTGCTGGCGCTGCGACAGGTAGGCCACGAACGGCGACACCGAGCCCTGCAGGGTGTTGTCGACGAACTGGGCCACGGCACCCTGCAGCACGCTCTGCGGGCCACGGGTGGCCTGGTAGCGGTAGACGCCGTCCTGCTGCCGGCGCTGAAGATACCCCTTCGCCCGCAGCCGCTCCATCATCGTCAGCACGGTGGAACGGGCCAGGCCGCGGGCCTCGCCGTAGCCACTGGCGACCTCGCCGACGCTGGCCGGCGCATGTTCATCGATGTACTGCAGCAGGGCCAGTTCCTGGTCCCCGATGGTCTTGCCACGCATGACACCACTCCCTTGACTACACGTGTCGTCACTGTCAGCTTGACGACAACTGTAGTCAACCCCCCGGAAGTCATGGGCCGACGAACGGTAGGCACCACCGAGCGCTTAAACCTTTGACCCGCCCGCTGCATCCGATCCGCAACGCCCCGCTGGAATTCCGCATGTCCCGCCCAATGCTCCGAGTCCTGCTCATGCTCATCAGTGCACTGCCCTTCGCCGCCGTCTCTGCCAGCCAGGACCAGGCCAACGACCAGACCCGCCGCCTGATCCGCCAGATCATGCTGGAGCAGCGCATCCCGGGATTGCAGATCGCGGTGGTCAAGGACGGGCAGACCGTGTTGTCCGAGGCCTACGGGCTGGCCAACGTGGAGAACGGTGTGCTTGCCTCGCGCGACACCCGTTTCCCGCTCAATTCGGCCACCAAGGCGTTCACCGGCGTGGCGGCCGCGCAACTGGCCCAGCAGGGGCAGCTGGATCTGGACGCACCGGCCTCGCGCTACCTGGATGACCTTCCGCCAGCGTGGAGAGACGTACGCGTACACCAGCTGCTGGCGCATACCTCCGGCCTTCCCGACATCCTTGATGCGAAGGGACTGCTGGGCGGTGGCTCGGAAGCGCAGGCGTGGGCGGCCGTCACTGCGCAGCCGCTCGAAGCCGAACCCGGGCAGCGCTTCGCCTACAACCAGACCAACTACGTACTGCTGGCACGGATCATCGCGAAGCAATCCGGCATGCCCTACGAACGTTTCCTCGCCACCGGCCAGTTCAGCAGCGCGCGCATGGCCCGCACCACCTTCGGCGACAGCTACGACCTGATTCCCGATGCGGCGACGATGTACAGCCTGGCCCCGCGTGCCACCGACGCTGCGGATGCACCGTCCCGCCTGTCGCACTGGTTCTACGACATACCGCCTTCGCTGTGGGCCGGTGGCGGCATCCTCACCACCGCCGACGACACCGCGCGCTGGCTGGTCGCGCTGACCGAAGGCCGCCTGCTGCCGGAGACCGCCCTGCGGCGGATGTGGAGCGCGGAGCGCCTGGCGGATGGCCGTGCCGGCCCGTGGGCGGGGGGCTGGCCGGTACTGCGCGCATCGCCCGACCTTCAGGTGGCCGGTATCGGCGGTGCGCGCTCGGCGTTCGTGGTCTATCCCGAGCGCGGCGTGGCGGTGGTGGTGCTGACCAATCTTGTCGGTGCCAATCCGCAGCAGTTCATTCCACGCATTGCCGATTTCTATGCGCGCGATGCCTCAACGCCCAGTCACGAACGGGTCGCCCCTGCACGGCAATAACGGGCTGTCATCGCAGGGCCATAGCCCGGCCGGCACGGTCCTGGCCACTTCGAAGTGATCCTGGTTCCAGCGCAGGAAACCGCCGTGGATGGCATTGCCATGGTCGAAGCTGCGCGCAGCGTCGGCCAATGGCTGCTCGGGGTCGGCTTCGGCCACCCAGCGCACCACCGGCACCTTGTCCAGCTGCCCGATGAAGGCGAACAGATCGCCCGCGCCCCTGTCCTGGTAAGCCGTCATCGTCGCCGCATCAGGCAGCTCGGCCTGCGCCAGCAACGACGCGGTGACATCCTGCAGCGGTGCGGCTCCCTGCGCGATGTAGGCGCGCATGCCCGTGGTGGTTGCTGGGCAGTCCTGCAGCTGCACGAGATACCCGGTGGTACCGCCACTGCTGGAGAACGAGCGCATCCAGTAGCGGAAACGCGGTCCGCTGCGATCGGTGACCATGAAATCCTGCTGGCCACCCTGCGCGGGAATGGAAAGCACCTGCGCATTGCCGGCACTCTCCACGTTGCACTTCAACTGCGCCAGCACCCGCCTGGCCGGTTCGGGCAGCGCAGCGTAGTGGCCGCCGGAATGGGCGCTGCCGGAAGCTTCCGGTAACGCAGGCAATCCGCGTTCAGTGGGTCCTGCCTGCGCAGGCAAGGTCTCCGGTTTCGCCTCAGGCTTCGCAGCGGGTGCGACCGGCACGGTGTGCTCCCCGGCGGGTGCGCATGCGCTGCACGCCAGCAGCAACACCCACGGCAAACCGGACATCAAGGGTAGACGGACCATCCTTCAACGTCCTCCCATCGCGGGTGCTTCGTGCTGCTGTGCCGGCGCGGGCACGGGCGCACCCTGTTCGCGCGCTTGCTGCTGCAGCTGGCGCAGGCTGGTTTCCACCGCAGTCTCGCGCACCTCGGCTGCGTTGACGCCTGCGCGCACGGCCGCCGGATCGCCCGGACTGCCCTGCACCAGGAACAGTGTCTCACCCGCAGCGCGGCCGCCACTGGGATTGCTGGCCACGATCTGGTCGACCCGGGTGATGCCTGCGGCCTTCGCTTCGCGCAGCATCACCAGGCTGTAGTCATCGGCGTGCTCGGCGTAGCGCCCGCCCAAGGCCTGCAGGTGCGTGCTGATCTGCTGCTGCAGGGCATGGTCGCGATGCTGCGGCTGCCGGGGATCGTCATTGGCCGCGAGCGGCGTGTCCTGTCCCAGCCCGCGCGCCTGGCCCGGCGCAACCGAGGTCAGCACATACTGCCAGCGGTTCTGCCCGGGGGTGCCGCGTACCGTCGCCACGAAGTCGTCGTACTCACCGCCGCCGATGGTCTGGCAGCCCGCCGAATCGGTATTGGACCGGCTGCCACGATGGATCTTGAAGGTGTCGTTGAGGTCCTGCACGCCCTGGGTATCGCGCGCATCGAACCAGCCATCGCCATTGCTGTCGCGCTCCACCCGTCCAGCGCCGGCGGTGATGGCCGCCTGCGAAGGGCGCAACGCGAATTCATCGGGATGGCCGTTGCGCGGATGCGTGGTCGCGCGCATCTCGGTGGTGCCTTCGCCCAACCGTCCAAGATCCTTGACCCGGTCGCCGTTGACGTCCTCGCCCTCGGTCTTGGTACGCGGCGCCACGTTGCCGAAGCCAGGGCTGCGTGGCGTGGTCTTGGCGTGTCCGTCGTACTGGGCGGTCGGTTCTGTCGTGGCCTGGTTGAACTCGCGCACATGGCCGTGGCCCTGCGCATCCTTCCACAGCACCACGATGCGGTCGTCGTAGACACCACGCCCTCGCGCCTCGGTGGTGCGGTTCTCGTCGCGCAGCCCCAGCACCACGCGATCCTGCGTGGCCATCGCATCGTTCGCCGCGGCGTTGCCGCGCTGGGCCACGATGCTGCCATACACGTCGTACTGCTGGGCCTGGCTCAGGCCCGCAGTCTCCGCGGCGTCGGGCATGCGCGGTGGGCGCGTCGCGTCGCTCAGGCGATCCAGCATCGGGTTGACCGTGGCCGCGTCGGTGGCGGATACGCCACCGCTCCGTCGCAGCGCCTCAAGCTCGGTGGCGCCCCGCGCCGCGATGTAGCGATCCAGCGATTCCTGCACCACCGCACTCTGGCCGTTGTGCAGGGCCTCCAGGCGGGCGGCCGCGCCACGGGCATCGTTCTGCCGCAACAGGGCGACGACTTCATCGGCCGCTGCGTTGATATCCATCTCCGGCATGATCTTTCCCTGAACGTGATCGGTATGGGAGTCCAGACTACCCCACCGCACCGGCGCAGCCGTTGACACACGCCACACACCTGCGCGAAGCCCCGTTCAGCAGACGCCACGCCGTAGTGCTGTTCACCCTCGTGGCCCGCCCATCACCGGCAGGATCACCCCGCTGATGTAACTGGCACAGGCCGGCGAGGCCAGGAACACGTAGGCCGGCGACAGTTCCTCGGGCTGTGCAGGCCGGCCCATGTCGCTGTCCTTGCCAAATTCCGCCACGTCCTGCGCCGGCTTGTCGGCCGGGTTGAGCGGCGTCCATACCGGCCCCGGCGCCACGCAGTTGACCCGGATGCCGCGCGGCAGCAGCTGGCTGGCCAGCGATTTGGTGAACGCGTGGATCGCGCCCTTGGTCGCCGAGTAATCGATCAGCGCCTTGCTGCCGAAGATTCCCGTTTCCGAACCGGTGTTGATGATGCTGGCGCCCTCGCCCAGATGCGGCAGCACCGCGCGCGCCATCTGGATGTACCCGCCGATGTTGGTCTGCAGGGTCTCCTGCAGGTGCGCGTCTTCCAGGTCTTCCAGCCGCTCGCAGTGCAGCTGGAACGCGGCGTTGTTGACCAGGATATCGATGCCGCCGAACGCCTTGGCCACCTGCTTCACCGCTTTGTCGCAGAAGCGCGGATCGCGCACGTCACCGGCGATCACCACGCAGCGACCGCCTTCGCGCTCCACGTGCTGGCGGGTGATGTCCGCGTCCTCGGCCTCGTCCAGGTGCAGCACGGCCACGTCGGCACCTTCGCGTGCGAACAGCACCGCCACCGCGCGGCCGATGCCGGAATCGCCACCGGTGACGATCGCACGCATGCCCTGCAGTTTGCCGCTGCCGGTGTAGTCGGGTGCAAGGAAACGCGGCGCCAGCTCCAGTTCGTGTTCGTGCCCGGGCTTGGCCAGCTGCTGCGCCGGCATCGCCTCCGGCTGGCGTCGTGCTCCGGCCTGGGTCGCGGTCTTCTTTGTTGCCTTCTTGGTTGCCTTCTTGGCCGCGCGGGCGTCCTTGGCCTTCTCCTGGTCCTGCAGGCGCCGCTGCCGTGCCGCAACGCGGGCGGCGCGGGGATCGCTGGCGGCGGCCTTGCGGGTTGCAGTCTTCACCACGCGCGGGCGATCGGGGTCGGCGATGGTCCTGGTTGCAGTGCTGCCTTTGCGCACCTTGGGTGAGGCTTTGCGGCGGGCGGGGGTTTTCCTGGTGGTGGCCATGCAGGTCTCCTCGGGGGGGAATGGGATTGCCGGCCAGCGGCCGGCACTACCGGGCGCATGCGCCGCAGTACCGGGGGCGGCATCCGCCGCTCCTGCAGTGTCTCCACCCCTGCTGTTGGCGGCAGTGAGCGCGCCGTGTCCATGATGTGCACGGCATTCATTCCGCCACCACGTGCGCCGTCGCACCCTGCACGCAATCACACAAGGAACGCCTCCATGAAACACGCCATCGCCACCGCCGCCGTCTGCTTTGCCCTCGCCGCCTGCAGCAGCACACCGGTGGCCCAGGTACAGCCGATCGACGGTGTGATTTCCGGCCAGTGCCACAGCGACAGGGTGCGCGGCGCACTTGGCCTGGCCGCGTCGGACGCCACCGTCGCACGCGCACGGGTGGACAGCGACAGCCTGCACGTACGGGTACTGCGCCACGACGGCCCGCGGGTGCCGCCGGCCAGCGAAGGCGGCGACCGCCTGACCATCGAAAAGGGACGCACCAACAACATCACCGCGATCTACTGCGGCTGAGCCGGCGCGCCCTGCGCAGCACGCGCAGGGTCGCCTGTTCCCACTGGCGCGGCCCACGCAGGCCGGCCAGCGTGGCCAGTTCGCCGCGCTCCCAGCCGGCGAACACGCAGGGGTCGATATAGGCCTTGCGGCACACCGCCGGGGTATTGCCCAACAGCGACGCCACTTCGCACACCACCGCGCGCTGCGCCTGCGCCAGCGCGCGCTGGCTGGCCGGTTCCGGCAGTTCGGTGGCGGCAAACGCCTGCACCGCCGCAACCGTCCCGCCCCAGGTGCGGAAATCCTTGGCAGTGAAGTCCTCGCCCATCACCTCGCGCAGGTAGTCGTTCACCGCGCCGGAGTCGACCGGCTGCAGCGCACCGTCGTCATCGCGGTACTGGAACAGCGCCTGCCCCGGCAGCTGCTGCAGGCGCCGCACCAGCAGCCCCAGCCTGCGGTCGCCCACGGTGACCTCCTGCAGCTGCCCGGACTTGCCACGGAAGCGCATGCGCACGCGGCCACCGCGCAGCAGCTCCAGATGCCGGTTTCGCAGTGTGGTCAGTCCAAACGAACGGTTCTGCTGCACATAGGTCTCATTGCCGACCCGCACCAGCGTGTCCGCCAACAGCGCGACCACCATGGCCAGCACCTTTTCCTTCGGGAAACCGGGGCGCTTGAGATCCCGCGACAGCCGCCGCCGCAGCGTAGGCAACGCCTCGCCAAAGGCGATGATGCGGTCGAACTTGCCGGCATCGCGCTCCCTGGCCCAATCGGGGTGGTAACGGTACTGCTTGCGACCGCGCGCATCACGACCGGTGGCCTGCAGGTGGCCGTTGGCATGGGCGCAGATCCACACCGCGGTGTAGGCCGGTGGGATCGCCAGTGCGCGGATGCGTTGCAGGGTGGTGGCGTCGCGTATCGCGTGGCCATCAGCATCGCGGTAGCTGAAGCCCTTGCCGGCGCGGCGCCGGCTGATGCCCGGCTGGGTGTCGTCGACATAGCGCAGGCCGGCCGCGCGCGCTGCCTGTCGTTCGGGGGTGGAGGGAGTTGGCATGTCTCCAGTGTCGCCGTCGCCATGCCGCGATCCTGTCGATAACACAAGACAAACACGTGAGGGCCGGTTCGCCGCTATGCTCGGGTCTTCACAACCCCTTCCGGAGTCATGATGTCGTTCCCGATTCGCGCCCGTTCGCTCTCCGCCCTGTTGCTGCCGGCCGTGCTGGCCCTGACCGCCTGCCAGGCACCGGCGCTGGATGAACAGGATTCGGCCACCGCCCACGCCCAGCAGGCCGCCGAAGCAGCCAAGGCGCCGGCCGACGACGCCGGCAAGGCCACCGAGGCTCCGCCGGTCGGCACCTGCGATGCCAGCCAGGTACAGAGCCTGGTCGGCCAGGCCTACACCGATGCCCTCGGCAAGCAGGCACAGGAAGATGCAGGTGCCAGCCAGGTGCGCGTGCTCAAGCCCAATGATGTGGCCACGATGGAGTTCCTCGGCGACCGCCTGAACATCGAAGTGGACGACAAGGGCGCCGTCAGCGGCGTGCGCTGCGGCTGAGTCCCGCCCCGCGCCGGCACTGGGTTGCCGGCGCGTTCCGTTGCACCTGCAACCGTGTATTGCGGCGTCGCAGCAACCTGTGATCTAGTCGAGGCATCCGGTGGCCTCACGATGCGCTCCAGGGAATGAGCGGGGACGAGTGTCGCCGCCAACCCTATACGCATCGAGGTAGAGATGGCCCCCCGCAACCGCCAAGGGCTTTACGACCCGCGCTCCGAGCGCGATGCCTGTGGATTTGGCATGGTCGCCCAGCTCGACGATCAACCATCGCGCCTGTTGGTTGATACCGCCATCGCCGCGCTTTCGCGCATGACCCACCGTGGCGGTGTCGCCGCCGATGGCCTGACCGGTGATGGCTGCGGCCTGCTGCTGCGCCGCCCCGATGCGTTCCTGAAACTGCTGGCCAGCGAAGCCGGCATCACCACCGCCGCGCGTTTCGCCGCCGGCCTGGTATTCCTGCCGCATGACGCCGACACGGCGCAGGCCTGCCGCGCGCAGCTGCAGGCGCAGGTGGAAGCGGTGGGCTGCAAGGTCGCTGGCTGGCGCGAGGTACCGACCGACGACAGCGTCTGCGGCCAACTGGCGCGCGACACGCTGCCGCGCATCGAGCAGGTGTTCGTCGATGCCGGGGTTGGCCAGGATGATGCCGGCTTCGCACTGGCGCTGTTCCTGGCCCGTCGCCGCAGCGAACAGCAGCTGCGCGAACACGCCGACTTCTACGTCGCCACCCTCACCCCGGATGCGATCAGCTACAAGGGCATGGTGCTACCGGACAAGCTCAGCCGCTTCTTCCCGGACCTGCAGCGCCGCGAGCTGGCCTCCAGCGCGATCGTGTTCCACCAGCGCTTCTCGACCAACACGCTGCCGCGCTGGCCGCTCGCCCACCCGTTCCGCATGCTCGCCCACAACGGCGAGATCAACACCATCGAGGGCAATCGTCGCTGGGCGCAGGCGCGCAGCAAGGTGTGGAAGACGCCGCGCTTCGATATTGGTGAATTCGACCCGGTGATCTCCATGCACGGTTCGGATTCGCAGAGCCTGGACAACATGCTGGAACTGATGGTCGCCGGTGGCATGGAGCTGATCCAGGCGCTGCGCATCCTGGTGCCGCCGGCCACCCAGTCGCTGGAGTTCAAGGACCCGGACCTGGCCGCGTTCTACGAGTTCCACGGCCTGAACAGCGAGCCGTGGGATGGCCCGGCCGGCATCGTTGCCTGCGACAGCCGCCACGCCGTCTGCACCCTCGACCGCAACGGCCTGCGCCCGGCGCGCTGGATGCTGACCGCCGACCGCCACTTCCTGGTCGCCTCCGAGGCCGGCGTGTGGGAAGTGCCGACCGAGCGCGTGGTGCGCAAGGGCAAGCTCGGCCCCGGCGAGATGATCGCGATCGACCTCAAGCGCGGCGACCTGCTCGACTCCGACGCGGTGGACCGCATCAACCGTGGCCGTGCGCCGTACAAGCAGTGGCTGCAGCAGGGCGTGACCTACCTGCAGACCGAACTGATCGACCCGTCGCTGGTGGAAGAGCCGTTCGACGAAGCGACCCTGCGCAGCTACCACAAGCTCTACCAGCTCAGCAGCGAGGAAGTGGAGCAGGTGCTGCGGCCGCTGGCCGAGACCGAGCAGGAAGCCACTGGCTCGATGGGCGATGACACGCCGATGGCCGTGCTGAGCCAGCGCAGCCGCCCGCTGTACGACTATTTCCGCCAGGCCTTCGCGCAGGTCACCAACCCGCCGATCGATCCGCTGCGCGAAGACTGCGCGATGTCCCTGTCCACCCAGCTCGGCAAGGAGACCAACATCTTCCATGCCGGCCCGGAGACGGTGAACCACGTCATCCTCAACTCGCCGGTGCTGAGCCAGCGCAAGCTGCGCCAGCTGCTGAAGATGGAGCAGTACGTGCAGGCCAACCGTCTGCTCGACCTGTCCTACAGCGAGGACGAGGGCCTGCGCGCCGGCATCGAGCGCATCTGCAGCGAAGCCGAACAGGCCGCGCGCGATGGCATGGTGATGCTGCTGCTGTCCGACCGCTACCCGGTGGCCGGGCGGCCGATGGTGCACGCGCTGCTGGCCACCAGTGCCATCCACCACCACCTGTCGCGGCTGGGCCTGCGCTGCGACGTGAATCTCATCGTCGAGACCGGCACCGCGCGCGACCCGCACCACATGGCCTGCCTGCTCGGCTTCGGTGCCACCGCGGTATACCCGTACCTGGCCTACCAGACCCTGTTCGACCTGGGCCGCCGTGGCATCCTCAAGCTGAGCAAGGGCGGTGAGCAGTCGCAGATCGGCCGCCGCTACCGCAAGGGTGTCTACAAGGGCCTGTCGAAGATCATCTCGAAGATGGGCATCTGTACCGTGGCCAGCTACCGCGGCGCACAGCTGTTCGAGATCATCGGCCTGGAACCGGAAGTGGTGGACCTGTGCTTCCCGGATACGGCCTCGCGCATCGGTGGCGCTGGCTTCGCGCGCCTGGATGCCGACGCACGCGAGCTGTGCGCACAGGCCTGGGACGCGCAGCAGGACGTGGACGTGGGCGGCCTGCTGAAGTACGTGCACGGCGGCGAGTACCACATGTACAACCCGGACGTGGTCACCACCCTGCAGCGCGCGGCCCGCAGCGGTGACCCGCGTGCGTGGCAGCAGTACTGCGATGCCGTGCATGCACGTCCACCGTCGGCGCTGCGCGACCTGCTGGAACTGGTGCCGGCGGCCACGCCGGTAGCGCTGGACGAGGTGGCTCCGGCCAGTACCCTGTTCCCGCGCTTCGATACCGCGGCGATCAGCCTGGGCGCACTGTCGCCGGAAGCACATGAAGCATTGGCCATTGCCATGAACCGCCTCGGCGGCCGCAGCAATTCCGGCGAAGGCGGTGAGGATCCCGCCCGCTATGGCACCGCAAAGCGCAGCAAGATCAAGCAGGTCGCCTCGGGCCGCTTCGGCGTCACCGCTGAGTACCTGGTCAACGCCGAAGTGCTGCAGATCAAGGTCGCGCAGGGCGCCAAGCCCGGCGAGGGCGGCCAGCTGCCGGGCCACAAGGTGAACGAACTGATCGCGCGCCTGCGCTATGCCCGGCCCGGGATCGGCCTGATCTCGCCGCCGCCGCACCACGACATCTATTCGATCGAAGACCTGGCCCAGCTGATCTACGACCTCAAGCAGGTCAACCCGACCGCGCTGGTGTCGGTAAAGCTGGTCAGCCATGCCGGCGTGGGCACGATCGCCGCCGGCGTGGTCAAGGCCGGTGCGGACCTGATCACCATCTCCGGCCACGACGGTGGCACCGGAGCCTCGCCGGTCAGTTCGATCCGCTATGCTGGCGTGCCGTGGGAACTGGGCGTGGCCGAAGCGCACCAGGCGCTGCTGGCGAACGACCTGCGCGGGCGCACCCTGCTGCAGACCGATGGTGGCCTGAAGACCGGCCTGGACGTGGTCAAGGCCGCGCTGCTGGGCGCGGACAGCTTCGGCTTCGGCACCGCGCCGATGATCGTGCTGGGCTGCAAGTACCTGCGTATCTGCCACCTCAACAACTGCGCCACCGGCGTGGCCACCCAGGACGAGCGCCTGCGCGAGAACCACTTCACCGGCCAGCCTGAGCGCGTGGAGAACTTCTTCCGGCTGCTGGCCGAGGAAGTGCGCGGTTGGCTGTCCTACCTGGGCGCGCGCTCGCTGGAAGAGATCGTCGGCCGTACCGACCTGCTGCGCCAGATCGATGCTGCGCCGCGCGACGGCGTGCGCGTGGACCTGTCGCGCCTGCTGGCCGACAGCCGCTACGAGGGCAGCCACTGCGCCGCGCAGCGGCTGTACGAATCGCCGGACAGCCTGGCCACGCAGATGGATGGCCTGCTGGCGCCGGCCATCGAGCACAAGCGCGGTGGCGAGCATCGGTTCCTGATCCACAACACCGACCGCAGCATCGGCACCCGGCTGGCCGGTGCGGTGGCACGCGCGCACGGCAACCAGGGCATGGCCGAGGCACCGCTGGAACTGCGCTTCCGCGGCAGCGCCGGGCAGAGCTTTGGTGCCTTCAATGTCGGTGGCCTGCACCTGGAAGTGGAGGGTGAAGCCAACGACTACGTCGGCAAGGGCATGGCCGGCGGCCGCTTGGTGGTGCGCCCGCCGCGTGGTGCCCGTTTCGAGGCACGCAGCACTGCGATCATCGGCAACACCTGCCTGTATGGCGCCACCGGGGGCGAGCTGTTCGCTGCCGGTCGTGCCGGCGAACGTTTCGCGGTGCGCAATTCCGGCGCGCTGGCGGTGGTGGAAGGCGCCGGTGACCACTGCTGCGAATACATGACCGATGGCGTGGTGCTGGTACTGGGCAAGGTCGGCCTGAACTTCGGTGCCGGCTTCACCGGCGGCCTGGCCTACGTGCTGGACGTGGACCGCGATTTCGTCGACCGCTACAACCACGAGCTGATCGACATCCATCGCGTCTCCGCCGAGGGCTTCGAGAACTACCGCCAGCACCTGCACCGCCTGATCGGCCGCCACCGCGAGCTGACCGGCAGCATCTGGGCGCAGCAGATCCTGGACGAGTTCCGCGATTACATCGGCAAGTTCTGGCTGGTCAAACCGAAGGCCGCCAGCATCGAGTCGCTGACCGAAACCCTGCGACGCGCCGCGTAACGGTAGTGCCGGCCGCTGGCCGGCAACCCAGGACCACGTAGTGCCGGCCGCTGGCCGGCAACCGCAAAACACCACAGAGCCCGCCATGAGCCGCAAGCACGCCTTCCAGTTCCTCGACCTGCCCCGCACCATGCCGCAGCGCATTCCGGTGGAACTGCGCACGTCCGGCGACTGGGGCGAGTTGTACGGCAAGTTCGGCAAGGAGGACGCCCAGTACCAGGCCGGCCGTTGCCTGGACTGCGGCAACCCCTACTGCAGCTGGAAGTGCCCGGTGCACAACGCCATTCCGCAGTGGCTGCAGCTGGTGCAGGAAAACCGCATCCACGAAGCGGCCACGCTGTGCCACAGCACCAACCCGCTGCCGGAAGTGTGCGGCCGGGTCTGCCCGCAGGACCGGCTGTGCGAAGGCAGCTGCACACTGGAGGAATTCGGCGCAGTCACCATCGGCGCGGTCGAGAAGTACATCGTTGATACCGCGCTGGCCACGGGCTGGCGCCCGGACCTGGGCGCGGTGCAGCCGACCGGCCACAGCGTGGCGGTGATCGGCGCTGGCCCGGCCGGGCTGGCCTGTGCCGACCGTCTGGCGCGCGCCGGCATTGCCGCCGTGGTCTACGACCGCTACGAGCAGATCGGCGGCCTGCTGCAGTTCGGCATTCCCAGCTTCAAGCTGGACAAGGATGTGATCCACCGCCGCCGCGAAGTGCTCGAGGGCATGGGTGTGCAGTTCCGCCTCGGTGTGGAGATCGGCCGTGACCTCAGCGTGCAGCAGCTGCTGGACAGCCACGATGCGGTGTTCGTCGGTACCGGTGCCTACCGCTATACCGACGGTGGCCTCGACGGCCAGGACCTGAAGGGCGTGCTGCCGGCACTGCCGTTCCTGGTGCAGAACAGCCGCATCGTCGGCGGCGATGATCCGAAGGGCCGGCCCATTGCCGGCTGGGAAGACAGCATCGCCCTGCCCGACCTCAACGGCAAGCGCGTGGTGGTGCTCGGTGGCGGTGATACCGGCATGGACTGCGTGCGCAGCGCGGTGCGGCTGGGCGCGGCCAAGGTCACCTGTGCCTACCGCCGCGACGAAGCCAACATGCCCGGCAGCGCGCGCGAAGTGGCCAATGCGCGCGAGGAAGGCGTGCGCTTCCTGTTCAACCGCCAGCCGCTGTCGATCGAAGCCGGCGCCGACGATGAGGTGATCGGCGTGACCGTGGTCGAAACCCGGCTGGGTGAGCCCGACGCCAATGGCCGCCAGAATGCGGTGCCGATCGACGGCAGCGAATCGCTGCTGGAGGCCGATGTGGTGATCATCGCCTTCGGCTTCTCGCCAACCGTGCCGGCGTGGCTGGCCGAGCACGGCGTGGAAGGCCGGTCCAACGGCCGCATCGTGGCTGGCGGCAAGGACCGCCTGCCATTCCAGACTGCGCACCCGCGCCTGTTCGCCGGCGGTGACGCAGTGCGTGGCGCCGACCTGGTGGTGACCGCCGTGGCCGAAGGCCGCGACGCCGCCGCCAGCATCATCCGCCTATTGGCGCACTGATTCCGGCGCCAGCAGCACGGCCAGCAAGCCCCGCAGTTCCTGCGCCGCCACCGGCTTGGCCAGGAAATGATCGATGCCCGCTTCGCGGCAGGCCTCGCGGGTGCGATCCAGCGCGCTGGCCGTGAGCGCGATGATCGGGACCTGCGCGCGAACCGCGCAGGCGTCGGCGCGGATGGCCCGTGCCAAGGCAAAGCCATCCATGTGCGGCATGTGGCAGTCGGTGATGACCAGGTCGAACGCCCGCGCCTGCCAGGCCTCGAAGGCCTGGCGACCATCGGCGCAGGCGTGCACCTGCAGACCCAGATCATGCAGGCGCTGCTCCAGCAGGTGCAGGTTGGTGGGGTGATCTTCAGCTACCAGCACCCGGGCCGACGACAGTGGCCGCGCCGCCTCTGCCGGAAGCGGCAATGCCTCGGCAGGCAACTCACAGGCGTCCAGATCCAGTTCCAGCCACACGGTGGTGCCCTTGCCTGGCGCGCTGCGCAGGCACAGTTCTGCTTCCATCGATGCAGCCAGTTCACGGCAGATCGCCAGGCCCAGGCCGCTGCCGCCGAAACGGCGCGTTGTCGATGCCTCGGCCTGGGTGTAGGCAGCGAACACCGCCTGTTGCCGTTCCGGGCTGATGCCCACCCCGCTGTCACTGACCTGCAGGCGAAGACGTTGGCCGCGATCGTGCTGCTGCAGCACCTGCACCTGCAGATCCACGCCGCCATGCTCGGTGAACTTGAGCGCGTTGCCGGCAAGGTTGAACAGGATCTGGCGCAGGCGCAGGCCATCGGCCAGCGATCCGGCCTGCAATTCCGGATCAAGTTCGATCCGCAGATGCAGGCCCCGGCTGGCCGCCACCGGCATCAGCAACTGCTGTACCGCGCGCACCAGTGCCGCCACGCTCGTGGGTCGCAGCTGCAGCGGCAGTGCCTGCAGCCGTTGGCTGTGCAGCACGTCGTCCAGGATCTGCCGCAGCATCTGGGCAGCATCACCCACGGTCACCAGCACCTGTTGCTGGCGATGATCCAGATCGCTGCCCTCCAACCGCTCGAGCATGCCCAGCAGGGTGCTCATCGGCGTGCGGATCTCGTGGCTCATGGTTGCCAGGAAGTGGGCCTTGGCCAGCGCTGCCTGCTCGGCCGCACGGCGCGCCTCGGCCAGCGCATGGGTGCGCGCCTGCACTCCGCTTACGTCGATCCAGTAGCCACTCCACTCGACGTCGCCGCTGTCCAGGGACAGCGGCCGTCCATGCGAGTGGACCCAGCGCCAGCCTTGTGGCGAGCGCGTGCGAAAGGTGACATCGATCGGGCCCCGCGCCAGGGCAGCGGCGTCGACGGTATCCATCAGCCGCGAGCGATCATCGGGATGAACCGCAGCCAGCAGGCGCTGATGATCGATCAGGGCGGTTTCCACGCTGATTCCGAACAACGCCTGCACGTCGCCTGCGATCTGGGGAAAGCTGTAGTGGCCGGTGGCAGAGCGACGCGCCTGATAGACCACCGCTGGCAGATTCGAGGTCACCTCCTGCAGGCGTTGCGCAGCCACGCGGCGACGCTCGCTCTCGCGATGCACGCGCCAGTAGCCGAAGGCGTACACCAGCATGAGCGCCAGCAGGGTCAGCGAGGCCGGCACCAGCCAGCGCAGGGGGGACGCAGAGGGCGGGTGTCGCGGCTGGTTCGGCAGCCAGGACGTGCGGATCGCCTCGCGTTCGTTCGCGGTCAGCTGCGACACGGCCCGCTC
The DNA here is from genome assembly GCF_030985535.1 of Stenotrophomonas sp. Sm2128. Lineage (NCBI taxonomy): Bacteria > Pseudomonadati > Pseudomonadota > Gammaproteobacteria > Lysobacterales > Lysobacteraceae > Stenotrophomonas > Stenotrophomonas sp. Sm2128. Next base: position 16,952 of record NZ_JAPTFQ010000052.1, on the reverse strand, counting down.
GAACACCGGGATGACGTCGGCGCAGGCGGGCACGGTGGCCAGCACCGGCGCGTCGTCGATTCCGGCCGGCGCAGCGATTACCAGCGGCTCGCCCCGATAGTGGCGCAACGCGGCCTCGACCTCCCCAAGATTGGCGACCACGGCATCGACCAGGCCCGTGCCCAGCAGTGACAGGGCGTCGTCGATGGGGGCGGGGGGCAACAGCTGCACGCCAGACGCCTGTTCGGTCAGCGCCCCGACCAGCGACAGCGGGTCGGGACTGGCCACGGTGCCTCCGCGCAACGCCTCCAGGCCCAGCACCGGCGATGCATCCCGGCGCCGCACGATGACCTGTGGCAGCTGCACGTAGGGCGCACTGGCCACCCACCCCGTCGGCAACTGCGAGCGCGACCAGCCCAGCAGTGCCTGGACGTCGGGCGGCACCGTTCCCTCAGCGATGGCGGCGGTTGGCAATGGCTGCATCTGCAGTGGTCGCTGCGCGCCCAGCAGCTTCAGGTACTGCGCGCTGAGCCCGCGCGGCTGGCCCTGCTCGCTGGAGGACAACGGCGCGCGGTCGGCGGGCCAGGCAATGCGCAGCGGCGTCCTGCAACCCGCAGCGGCGGCCAGGGCAGGCAACAGCAGGCCGGCCACGACCGCGGTGGCGGCACGCAGGCCAGCGGCGTTCACGATGGGCATCCTCTTCTGGCGGGCGGAATGAACGGCCGCGCAGCGGTACCGCTGCCTCTTACGCTAGCGGCGCGTGGACGAGGCGCAATGAAGAAAGTTGTAAAAACACCAAGATAGGTGAATGGCGACATACACTGCCGCTTTCACCCGTATCTGCGGAGCATTCGATGCGCATCGGCCTGGCTGCCAACCGTCTCCATCACCACGACGCGCGCGCCGCCCTGTTCCGCTGGCTGCGCGTCAGCGAACCCGGCCTGCGCGAGCTGGGCGTGTCGCTGCACGCGGTCGGCCGCACCCATGACGCGATACAGCGTCAGGGCTTCCTGACCGGATACGCGGGCCTGCATCGCTACCCCTACGGTCGCGAGGGTGGCTTGATGAAGCTGGTGGCCGAGGTGGTTGGCATGGGGCCGGATCGGACACTGGATGGCGCGGTCTACCTGATCGATCCGGTCGATCCATCCTCGGTGTTTCCGGAAGCCACGGCGCTGAAGCGGCAGTGCGTGATCCACGGCAAGCCTTTCATTTCCACCGTGGCCACCGCGCGCGACTGGATCGAGGTGGAACGCATCCATGCCGGACTGGTTGCCGATGCTGGCGCCGACGACCTGCATGCGTTCGAAGGACAGACGCTGGCGCTGATCGCGCACGACGCGATGAAGCCGGCGATGCTGGCCTTCGCCGATGAGCACTTCGATGTGCTGGCGCGGTTCGGTGAGCGGGTGGCAACCGGAACCACCGGCCAGCGCTTGAACGAGCTGGCGTGGAGCCGTGGCTGGCCCAGCGATATGCCCTGGGTGACGCGCTACCAGAGCGGCCCGATGGGCGGCGATGCGCAGATTGCCGACCGGGTACTGGAAGGGCGCTGCCAGCGCGCGATCTTCTTCGAGGATCCGCACGTGGCGCGCCAGCATGAGGCGGATATCCAGCTGCTGGAGCGCGCGGTGACGACGGTGACCGACCAGGCGGTGTGCATTACGGCGCCGCGGGTGGCGGCGCGCTGGGCGGCGGCGGCGGCGTTGCGGGCGAGGTGAGGATTTCGGCCAACGGCTGAGCCCCTCGTGATGGGTGGTATCCGAAGGCAAAGCCGTGCTTGGCCGGGCGGGGTGGATTGCGCAGGGGTCGCTGCAAGTACCCCTCCGGGGCCCGGCCCAGCCGCTGGCGGCTGTGCGTTCAGGCGCTTGCGAAGCAGTGCTTCGCAAGCAAAGCGCCTTCACCCCTGTAAGCTCGGTCGCCGCATCCATGCGGCTCACGCCCCTGCGCAACCCACCCCGCCCGGCCACGGACCGATTCCGGTGTGCCCACCACGGAAGAAAGAAAAGAAGAGCAGGCGCGGGTCGCGCGCTGCGCGCGCTCCATGGCGCGTTGCCAGGGCGGGGAATGCTCATCCTCTGCGCAGACTCTGTGCAGCGTCGAGCCTGCCCGACTGCCCAGCCCACTCTCTGGAGGAAAGCCCCTTCTGTTGAAGGGGCGCGCCGAAGGCGGGGGTAGAGGAAGAATGCGCGGGCAACTGCTGTAGCGCCCGCGCGCTATAGCAGTTGCCGCAGCATCGCCTTCAGTCGGCGCCCTTCGAGCTGGAAGTAATCGCGCTGTTCGCGCCAGGCGGGGAAGCGTTGTTCCACTTCGTGCCAGAACGCGGGCGAGTGGTTGGGCTGGATCAGGTGGCAGAGCTCGTGCACCAGCACGTACTCGAACGCTTCCGAACGACCGAGCACGAGGGCCAGGTCCAGTGCCATGCTGCCATCGGGGGCGAGCGAGCCCCATTGCGAGGACATCACCTTCAATCGCAGGCGGCTGGGTGCGCGCGGCAGTGTGGGCAGGTACTTCGGCAGCCAGCGGCCGACGTCGGCGCGGGTCTGTGCTTCGTAGAACTCGCGCAGCAGGCGACGCAGGGTGGCGTCACCACCACGTGTCGGCCACTGCACGCAGGCACCATGCGCGTCGATCTCCAGGCGCGCGTAGCGGCCTTCCTGCCAGCGCAGCGGCAACAGTTCGCCGCGCAGGGGCAGCACGCCGTCTTCGCCCGGCTGCAGCGGTGACGGCAGGCCCTGGCCCTGGTACTGGCGCAGCTGCAGTGCCAGCCAGTCGCGGTGCTGTTCCAGGAAGCGTTCGCCCATCACCAGGCTTGCGCGCGGCGGCAGGGTCAGGCGCGCGCCGCGTTCGTCCACGCTCAGCTTGATGCGGCGCGCACGCGGATCGCGCACGCGCAGTACCTCGATCTCGGCATCCTCCAGGCGCAGGCGAACGGTGTCGCGCTGTACGGTGGCGGGCGGGGTCGGGCTGATCAGGCGGCGCAGCAGACGGCTCATGCGCCCAGCATAGCGCCGCTTCGGGCCGCCGGATGACCGGCGGCCGTCGGGCTGCCTGTTCAGTCAGCCTTGCTGAGCTTGAAGGCTTCTTCCAGCAACAGGAACAGACGGCGGATCTCGGCGCTCTGCAGGGCGAAGCGGGCGTCGAACTCGGCGCGGCGGCCGTCTTCGTCGGCATGCTCCAGCTGGTCCAGGGCGCCGTCGAGGAACTTCAGCTTGCGCACGATCAGGTCGTCGCCGATGACGAAGGACAGGTTGTCCTCGAAGATCAGCGCCAGCTTGGTCACCTGCTTGCCGGCGTCCAGGTGCTTGTCGATCTCGTCGCAGCGCAGTTCCTGGTGCTGGCACTTGACCACCGCGCCGCCTTCCACCGGGTCCTTCATCTCGCACTCTTCGCCCAGGCTCAGCCCGGTCGGCAGCGGCTCGCCGGCGATCCAGCCGGTCAGGATCGAACGCGGCGCGACTTCGGCGTTCAGCGGCATCGCCGGGAAGCTGCCGAGCAGGCCGCGGATGTCGGACATGAAGTACTCGCCGGTCTTGCGGCTGGAGGTATCCACCGCCACGTAACCGTGCTGCAGGTCGATGAAGGCGTCGTTGCGCGAGGACTTCACGAAGGCGCGCGGCAGCAGTTCATGCAGCAGGTCGTCCTTCATCCGCTTGCGTTCGCGGCCACCCGGGCGGCGGCCTTCCTTCTCCTCGATCTCCTCCAGCTTGCGCTCGAGCAGGTCGTTGACCACCGCCGCCGGCAGGATCTTGTCCTCGCCGCCCACGGTCAGCCACAGGTGTTCGGCGATACGGTGGGAGAGCAGTTCCTTCTCCTCGCGGCCGAACGGCGAGATGAAGCCGCGTGAATTCATTTCCAGTGCGCCGACCGGCTTGAGCAGGGCGTGCGGCAGCAGCGTGTCGACTTCGGAAAAATCGGTGGTGGTCGGGAAACGGAAGAACGTCAGGTTGCGAAAGAACATGGAATTCCGGATGGCAAAGAGGAAGGGCGACCGACCTTAAACGGTGGGCGTCTCGGGATCTGCGTCGGCGTCGGCCGTGGAACCGGCCAGCCAGGCATGGGCGTCAGGCAGCGGCGCTTCGTCGCGACGACCCAGCGCCATGAAGTCGAACAGGGTGGTGTCGGCCAGCTGCGAGGGCCGGACTTCGCCCATGGCGCGCGCGATCTGCTCGATGCGGCCCGGGTGGTCCTTCTCCCACTGCTTCAGCATCAGGCCGACCTGGCGGCGCTGCAGGTTCTCCTGGCTGCCGCACAGGTTGCAGGGAATGATCGGGAACTGGCGTGCCTGCGCGTAGTCGACGATGTCGCTCTCGCGCACGTAGGCCAGCGGCCGGATCACCACATGCTTGCCGTCATCGCTGCGCAGCTTCGGCGGCATGCCCGACAGCTTGGCGTGGTGGAACAGGTTCATGAAGAACGTGGCCACCATGTCGTCGCGGTGATGGCCCAGCGCGATCTTGGTGAAGCCGTGGGTCTCGGCGTAGTTGTACAGCGCACCACGACGCAGGCGCGAGCACAGCGAACACATGGTCTTGCCTTCCGGGATGACCCGGCTGACCACCGAATAGGTGTCCTGCTCGATGATGTGGTACGGCACGCCCAGCCCGGCCAGGTACTCCGGCAGCACGTGCTCGGGGAAGTCCGGCTGCTTCTGGTCCAGGTTCACCGCCACCAGCTCGAACGGCACCGGCGCCTTCTTCTGCAGCTGCAGCAGCACGTCCAGCAGGGTGTAGCTGTCCTTGCCGCCGGACAGGCAGACCATCACCTTGTCGCCGGCCTCGATCATGCCGAAGTCGGCAATCGCCTCGCCGACCTGGCGGCGCAGGCGCTTGGCCAGCTTGTGCTGCTCGCGCTCGGCCACGCGCGGATCGCGGGCGGCGCGCGGCTGGGGATCGGGGAGGGAAATCACGGCACTCATGGGCTCCATTCTAACGGCTCGGAGCGGCCACGGCCGGGGGTCGGGATTCCCCTCTCCCGGCGGTCATCATCGCTGTGTATCCTCGAAGCCGTGGATACCTACGACCCCGCCGAGATTGTCGAACGCCTCGCCGCCCTGCGCGCCGAGCACCGCCTGCTGGATGAACAGATCACCCGCATGGCCGCCAACGGCGAGGACGAGCTGGAAGCCAAGCGTCTGAAGCGGCGCAAGCTGCAGTTGAAGGACTGCATTGCCAGGCTGGAAAGCCTGCAGATTCCCGACGAACCGGCCTAAAGACCGTCCTGGTGGGTGCCAACCCTGGTTGGCACGGCTGGGAGGTGTGGACCAAGGTCCACACCCACCGCATGGCCCGGCGCTGCCTTCAATCCTGCGGCGCCGGCTCGTCCGGGCGCGCTGCTTCCGGGCTGACCCGTTCGATGGTGTGGCGCAGTTCGCGGCCAAGGATGAACTTGGCGTCCTTGGCCCAGGCATCCAGGCGCTCGTCGAACAGCAGCTTGCTGTTCTCGTCCGGCCACACCAGGCGCAGTTCGCGCAGCTTCTGGATGAAGCCGCGGAACAGGGTTCGGTCGAAGAACTCCGGCGCGGCCGGTGCATAGAGCAGGCTCAGACGCTGCGCCGCCTGCTGGCACAGGCTTTCCAGCTCGGCCGCACCCAGCACGCCCGGGCCGTTCTTCACCAGCACCGAAATGGCGATGTAGTAGCGCTCGAACGCCTGCTGCAGCGAGTGGCCGATCGCACGCAGGCGGAACACCTCGTCGGTCTGCCCGGTGTTGCGCGCCAGGATGCCGCCGTCGTCGTCATTGACGTTCTGCAGCAGGCCCTCACGCACGAACACGTTGATGGTCTGGTCGATGCGCTGTGCGAATTCGTCCTCGCTCCACGGCAGGAACAGCTCGGCCTGCAGGAACGGGTACACCGTGCGGCCCAGCTGGACCAGGCCGGTACGGCTCATGCGGCGGTTGTTCTGGAAGCAGCAGGCCACCCACGACGAGGCGGTGAACAGGTGCAGCACGTTGTTGCGGAAGTAGCTCAGCAGCACCGCGGTATCGCCGCTGACGCTGAGCACGTCGCCCAGCGGGTGCTTGATGCGGGTGAGGACGTTGATTTCCTCGGCGTGGGCGATGATCCGCTCCGGCGAGTGCGGGGTCACCGTCACCCGGTCCGAATACGGCATCTCGACCAGCAGCGTCTTGCACAGCTCGATCTGCGCGATCAGGTCGGCCTCGCCCATCGCGTGCTTCGGCGTGGACAGCAGCGCCAGCGCCAGCAGGTTGATCGGGTTGACGTCGGCGGCGCCGTTGATGCGCACCTGGATGCGTTCGGCCAGCGTGTCCACCGTGGTCGATAGCCAGGCTGGCTTCTCGTCCTCGGACACCGCCTCGCCCTTCCACTCCGGCGCCTTCTCGGCCAGTACGTCGTTCAGTGCTATCGGTTCGCCGAAGTTCACCACCACCTGGCCGTAGTTCTGCTTGAGCACCTTCGGGATGCCCCACAGCAGCGACCAGATCGATTCCTTTTCCTTCGGCCGGCCGGACAGTTCGTCCAGGTAGCTGCCGCCTTCCATCAGCTTCTCGTAGCCGATGTAGATGGGCTGGAACAGCACCGGCTTGCGTGGCTGGCGCAGGAACGCACGCAGCGTCATCGAGATCATGCCGCCCTTGGGCTGCAGCAGTCGGCCGGTACGCGAGCGGCCGCCTTCGACGAAGTACTCCAGCGAGTAGCCGCCGGCCACCAGCTGCGCGACGTACTCACTGAGCACGGCCGAGTACAGCGCGTTGCCACGGATCGAGCGGCGGATGAAGAACGCACCGCCCTTGCGCAGCAGGGTGCCGACCACCGGCAGGTTCAGGTTGATGCCGGCCACGATGTGCGGCGGCACGATGCCACGGTCGTACAGCAGGTAGGACAGCAGCAGGTAGTCCATGTGGCTGCGGTGGCTGGGCACGTAGACCACTTCGTGGCCCGGCGCGGCGGCCTTGAACTTGTCCAGGTGGTGCACCAGCACGCCCGCATAGATGCGGTTCCACACGTGGCTGAGCATGAAGCTGGCCGAGCGCACCACCGGGCTGGAATAGTCCGCGGCGATTTCCCAGGCGTAGGCGTGTGCCTTCTTCCAGGCATCGGCCGTCTTCGAATTGTCGCGCTTGGCCTGCGCGGCGATCGCTTCGCGCACCGGTTCGGCGGCCAGCACCTGGTCCACCAGCAGGCGACGGGTCGACAGGTCGGGGCCGATCACCGATTCACGGATGCGGCGGAAATGGGTGCGCAGCACGCGCTGCAGCTTGCGTACCGTGCGTTCCGGCTCCAGGCCTTCGTCGATGATGGAACGCAGCGAGATCGGCGGCGCGAAGCGGACGATGGTGCTGCGGCCATTGAGCAGCACCGCCAGCAGGCGGCGGAAGCGGCCGACCAGCGCCCAGTTTTCCGAGAACAGCACCGCGAACCAGCCGCTCTGCTTGTCCGGCGCGCGGCCGACGAAGATCGACACCGGCACCAGGTGCACGTCCAGGTCATCGCGCACGCGATGTGCCTGCAGGACCTTGGCCAGCGAATCGGAATGGGTCTTGGCACCGCGCTGCTCGGGGATCAGCGAATTGCTGGAGCTGCGCCGCGACAGCGCCAGGTAGGCGCGCTTGCGCCCGGTCGGGTCACCGGCCAGCGGCACCAGCGGCGACGGCAGGCCGGCCTGGCGGCAGGCCTTGTCCAGGATCAGCGCGTTGGACAGGCCGTAGTCTTCCAGCACGTACATGACCGGGCGGCCATCGTTGTACTGGCCCGGGTCTTCCGGCTCGATCTTCAGCGACAGCCACGGCTCGACCAGGCGGCCCAGCAACCGTGCCCACAGTGGGCGTCGGCCGGCCGGACGCGCGTGCGCGGGCGGCGGTACCGGGTTCGGGCCGGTACCGGTCGAGGGGGACGCCGGCACCGTATCGGCGGGCGTCGACTGGGATTCTTCGCCGGGGAACGGCAGCGGGTTCTGTTTCGACATCGGCGCCATTATGGCTTAGGCGGCGGCGTTGCCGCTTCCCCACCCTCGGCGGGGGCTTCAGCCGGTGACGGCGACGCAGCGGCGCGGGCCGCATCGGCCTTGCGCAGCAGGGCGTCGGTATCGGCCAGGGTGCGGGTCAGGTACCAATGGCCTTCGCGGCGGCTCAGCGGCAGCTGCAGGCTCATCTCGCGACCGGCGAGGTCGTAGCGCAGGCGTACCAGGGCGTTGTCACCTTCCACCGACAGCAGTTCGCCGCGCACGCTGCGCAACGCGTCGTCCACGCCCAGCCCGTAGCTGCCCAGCACCGCCTTGAGGGTGTGGATGAACGGCGCCAGCTGCGCCAGGCTGCCTTCCATGCCCGCGGCCTGCAGGCCGGCTTCGTCGTCGAAGCCGACCTTGTTGGCGGCGCCGACCAGCGCGGCGATGGTGCTGCGTGCGCGGGCCCGGTCACTGATCGGGGCACCCTGCGCCCAGCTGGCCAGGGTTTCGACCAGGGCGATGTAATGCGCCTGTTGGCCAGGCGTATAGCCCTTCTGGTGGCGCAGGTACTGCACACCGAAGTTGCCCATCGATTGCGCGGCCTGGCGAACCGCGCCGGCCTGTCCGGCCAGCTGGCGATCGAAGCTGCGCTGCAGTTCGGCGCTGGCGTTGGGCTTGCGCAGTGCGGCCAGCGTCGGCAGCAGCTGGTCGCCCAGCGGCAGTTCGGTCAGCGGCCACTGGCTGTGGCCTTCGGTCCAGGCCTGTTGCAGGCGCTGGTACTGGCTGGGCGGCACCGACAGCTTTGCATAGCCGACCAGATCGTCCTCGGCCAGGCGCAGCGCCATGGCCTGCACCGCCGCGACCGGCTCGGCCGCCGGCTTGGCCGGGTCCTGGGCCGATTCACGACACGCCGCCACGGCCAGCAGCAGCATGGCTGCCAGCCCCCATCCACGCGCAGACCTTCCTCGCACTGCCACGCTCATGCACTCGGACTCCCCGGACCGGTCCGCATCTTGCGGCCTGTGACGTGACAGCGGCAAGCCGGGACGTCACGGTTTCCGCTGTTGCTTGTGCAAGTCACTGATGGGAATAAAAAAAGAGCCGGGATCACGGGGATCACAGGCTCTTCAAACCGGCGCAGGGCCGGTGGACAGTGTTGTGGCACATGTCCGGTCCGAGGACCGGATGGCGGCGATCCTACGCTGGCGTTCAAGTTAAGGCAACACTTCACGTAGTGCGGCCTAAATTATTGATTTTATTGATCGTCCTGATGCCTGGCATGGAGACCATGAAATCTACAGCAGGTTTTGCGGCGATTCGGGCACAACCGCTTGCTGGACGGATGCAGAAACGCCATCCCGCGCGGGTCGGGATGGCGTTCGGGCCTGCAGCCTGCGCAACGGAATCTCAGCGCGCAGCCAGCGCCGACGCGATTTCCTGCTGGATGGCCCGGGCCGCGGCCTGCGGATCGGTGGCCAGGCGGATCGGACGGCCAACCACGATGGCATCGGCGCCATCGGCAAAGGCCTGGGCCACGCCAACGGTACGCTTCTGGTCATCGCCGACCGGGCCACCGGGGCGGATGCCCGGGCAGACGATCGAGAACCCGGCGCCGGTAGCGGCGCGGATCGGGCCGGCTTCCTGGCCTGAGGCGATCACGCCAGCGATACCGGCCGCCTGCGCGGCCAGCGCGCGTTCGACCACTACGTCCACCGGTTCACGGTCGATGCCCATCTGCGCCAGGTCCGGGCGGCCCATCGAGGTCAGCACGGTCACCGCCAGCAGGCGCATGTCGCTGCTGTTGGCGGCGGCGCAGGCTTCCATCATCGCCGGGTGCCAGCCGTGGATGGTGGCGTAGCTGACCGGCCACTGCGACAGGCGCTTGATCACCGCCGCGGCAGTGGCCGGGATATCGAAGAACTTCAGGTCGACGAACACGCGCTTGTCGCGGCGGGCCAGCTCGTCCAGCACCTGGAAGTACTCGCCCGACGCCAGCAGTTCCATGCCGATCTTGTAGAACGCCACGCTGTCGCCAAGGCGGTCGACCCACTCCAGCGCCTGCGCGCGGTCAGGCACGTCCAGCGCGAAGATCAGGCGCTCGTCATCGCGCAGCGGCAGCGGCGCGCGGCTCACGGCGCGTAGTCCAGGGCTGCGCGCTTGGCGTCGTGGCGGGCCTGGCGCGACTGGCTGTAGTCATTGTTGAACTGCGCCGGCTCGAAACCGCCGTAGGTCGGGTTCGGCAGCATCCACCAGCGCTCGCCGAACCAGTCGTGGTACTGCTGCAGCAGGGCGTCACGGCCTTCGTTGGTGTTGGCGGTCACTTCCACGAAGTCGCCCAGCTGGTCGCCGAACTGCATCAGCACGCGGTACTTCTGCCCGGCCAGGCGGCGGCGGCAGTTCTTCTCGCTGCCGGCCTGCTCGCAGCCTTCGACCACGGTGCCCAGGCCCAGGAACACGCTGTCATCGGCCACCGGCAGCCCCTGCTCGCGCAGGTTGGCCAGGGTCGCGTCCTTCAGGTGCACGGCGCGGTTGGAGATGTACAGCAGGGTTACGCCCTTGGCGTTGGCGGCCTTGGCGAAATCGACCACGCCCGGAATGGCCTTGGCCTTCTTTTCGGCCACCCACTGGTCCCAGCTCAGCTCGTCGTATTCCTTGCCGTCGCGTACCAGGCGCGCCTGGTAGGGCGAGTTGTCCAGCACGGTCTCATCCACGTCCAGCACCACGGCCGGCTTCAGGCCCTTGGCCTCGTTGCCGCGTTCCTCCGGCACCAGCGCATCCCAGTGCGCTTCCTTCAGCGCGGCGTCCAGGTGGTCGGCGGCGGCGCGGTAGGTCTGCTCGGTGATTGCCTTGTACTCCTGCGCGCGCTGCATCCACAGCACGGCGTTGAGATTGTCGTTGGCGGTCGCATCAAGCGCGCCATCAGCCTTGGCAGCGGCGGCCGGGGCCTCCGGGGCAGCGGCTTCGGCAGCAGGCGCATCCACGCGCTTGCAGGCGGACAGGCCCAGCGCCGCAGTGGCGAGCAGGGTCAGGGACAGGGAAACGGGACGACGCATGGATTCACCGGCAATCAGATATACCGGCGCATTTTACCGGCAAAGGCGGCCCCGGGACGGCTATGCTTGGCGGTTGACCCGTTGCCCTTCCGGAGGCCGCCATGACCGATTCCGTCCAGACCCCCGACGTCCCCCTGCTCGACGCCGTGCAGGCCCGCCTGCTGGGCTGCCTGGTGGAAAAGGAGGCGACCACGCCGGACACCTATCCACTGACGGTCAATGCCGCCCAGTCGGCTGCCAACCAGAAGACTGCTCGTGAGCCGGTGATGAACATCGATGCCGGCAGCGTGCAGCACGCGCTGCGCCAGCTGGAGGCGTTGGGCCTGGCCCGCCAGCACTTCTCCTCGCGCGCGGACCGCTACGAGCACCGCCTGCAGGCCGCTCTGGACCTGACCCGGCAGCAGACCGTGCTGCTGGCGCTGCTGCTGCTGCGTGGGCCGCAGACCCTGGGCGAACTGATCACGCGCAGCGAGCGCCTGCACCGCTTCGCCGACGCCGACGAAGCCCGCCACGCCATCGAGCGCCTGCAGCAGCGCGCGCTGCTGGTGGTGCTGCCGCGCGCCAGTGGGCAGCGCGAAGACCGCTACATGCACCTGCTGTGCGGTGAAGTGGACGGTGCGGCGCTGGCGGCCAGGTACGCCAGCAGCGGCGGTGGCAGCAGCGATGCAGCCGACCCGGGCCTGGCCGAGCGCGTGGCGCAGCTGGAAGCGGCCGTGGCCGAACTGCAGGCACAGCTGGCCGAACTGCGCGGTTGAAGGGGTGGGTGCCGACCGTTGGTCGGCACTGCATCTGAATCGTGCCGACCAACGGTCGGCACCTACCAACATCAGGGGTCAGACCTGCGCCGCACCCGGCGTGGCATACAACCGGCTCGGGCTGTCCACGCCCGGCAGCTGGATCACCCCGCGCTCCTGCATGCCCAACCCCAGCAGGATCTTCCCGGACACCACGTTGTCCAGATCGGTGATGCCATACAGATCGTGCAGGCCCAGCCCAGCGCGCGCATGCGCGAACACTGCCCGCGCCGCCTCACCGGCATAGCCCTGCCCGGCGAATTCCGACAGCACCGCATAGCCGATGTCCGGACCCGGCAGCCCATCACGCCGTACCAGTCCGGCATTGCCCAGCCAGGCACCGTCGGACAGCCGCTCGATGGCGTACATGCCGAACCCGTTCAACGCATAGCTGTGCAGCACACGCAGCGCGATGTAGTCCCGCGCCTGCTCCTCACTGCGCACATTGCGGTCGCCAATGAAGCGCACGAAGCCCGGATCATTCAACAGCGCCAGCATTGGCGCCGCATCGCGATCAGGCTCGATCGCACGCAGGCGCAGGCGTTCACTCTCGATCGGTTGCACAGGTGGACCTCCAGCCGAAACCCCGATTCTGCCTCAACCCCGGCTGCTGCTTTTGATTTTCTTTGCATTGCCGTGGAAGGAAGCGCCCGGCATCTGTCAGAGGCCGATCGGGGTGGGTTCGCGGGGGTATCCGCGCCATGGATGGCGCGGCTAAGCCCCCAGGGACGGGTTCACGGCGTCCCCCGCGAACCCACCCCGATCGGGCACACTGCGGAACCAACGCGTGCCCCACCACGGAGGGGCGGCGCCGTTGGAGCGCCCTAGTCGAACAATGCCTCGATCGCCGCCAACCCCGCACTCGCCCGTTCCTTCTTGCGCGCCGCATCGGCCACCGGATCAGCGCCATCACGCTGGATCTCCTCGGCCGGGATCTCATCGAAGAACCGGCTCGGCTTCAGCCGCACATGCTCACCGAACTTGCGCGTCAGCTTGCTGTAACTCATCCACAGCTGGATCTTGGCGCGGGTGATGCCCACGTACAGCAGCCGCCGCTCTTCCTGCAGGTTGCCCTCGTCCAGGCTGACCTGGTGGGGCAGCACGCCATCCTCGCAGCCAACGATGAACACGTACGGGAATTCCAGGCCCTTGGAGGCGTGCATGGTCATCATGCGCACCTGGTTGCCACCCTCGTCCTTGTCGCTGCGTGACAGCAGCGCCAGCTGGCCGGCCAGGTCAGCGGCAGTGGCGCCGCGCGGGCCGCCCTCGAACCACTGCGCCAGCTCCTCGATGTTGTTGGCACGGCGCTGGTAGCTGGCTTCTTCCTTGGCCTGCTGGCGCAGTTCACTGAGCAGGCCGGATTCCTTGGCGACCTTGCGGATCATGTCGCCGGAACTGATCTGCCGCATCTGCGCGCGCAGGTCGCGCAGGATGTCGGTGAAGCGCGCCAGGCTGTTGGCGGCGCGCGGCGGCAGCTGCTGCAGGGCGCCGATCGCCTCGGCAGCCTGTGCCATCGGCATGTCCTTTTCCTGCGCCAGCTCGGCCAGCCTGGCCAGCGTGCCGGCACCGACATCACGCTTGGGCGACTGCACCGCACGCATGAACGCGGTGTCGTCGTCCGGATTCACCAGCAGCCGCAACCAGGCCAGCGTGTCCTTCACTTCCTGACGCTCCAGGAACATGGTGCCGCCGGTCAGGTGGTAGGGAATGCGCAGCAGCTGCATCGCCTTTTCCAGCGGCCGTGACTGGAAGTTGCCGCGGAACAGGATGCAGAAATCACTCCAAGGCACGTTGCGCGACTGCGCCACGAAGGCGATCTCGGCCGCGACCTTTTCCGCTTCGTGCTCGCTGTTGCGGCATTCCCATACGCGGATGCGTTCACCGTCGGCCTGGTCGCTCCACAGCTTCTTCAGGTGCTCATGCGGGTTGTTGGCGATCAGCGCGTTGGCCGCGCGCAGCACGCGGTTGGAGCAGCGGTAGTTCTGCTCCAGCTTGATGATCTCCAGCGTGGGATAGTCGCGCCCCATCTGCTGCAGGTTTTCCGGATTGGCGCCGCGCCAGGCGTAGATCGACTGGTCATCGTCACCCACGCAGGTGAAGTTGCCCTTATCGCCGGCCAGCTGCTTGAGCAGCCGGTACTGCGCGTCGTTGGTATCCTGGCATTCGTCCACCAGCAGGTAGCCGATGCGCTCGCGCCAAGCCAGCGCGATCTCCGGATTTTCCTCCAGGATCTGCACCGGCAAACGGATCAGGTCATCGAAGTCGACCGCGTTGAACGCCGTCAGGCGCAACTGGTAGCGCTCATAGACGCTGGCCGCTTCCTTCTCGCGGTTGCTGCGCGCGGCGGCCATCGCCTGCTCGGGCGACAGGCCGGCGTTCTTGGCGCGCGACACCAGGTTCTTCATGTCCTCGATGTCGTCGGGCTTGGCCCCATACATCAGGTCCTTGATCTGCGCAGCGGCATCATCGGCATCGAAGATCGAGAAGCCACGCTTCAGGCCCACGGCCGCGTGTTCGATCTGCAGGAACTTCAGGCCCAGCGCATGGAAGGTGCAGATGGTCACCTCGTCGGCGTCCTGCTCGCGCAGGCGCCTGGCCACACGCTCGCGCATTTCCTTGGCCGACTTGTTGGTGAAGGTGATCGCTGCGATGCGGCGCGCCGGATAGCGGCCGCTGCCGATCAGGTGGGCGATCTTTTCCACGATCACGCGCGTCTTGCCGCTGCCCGCGCCGGCGAGCACCAGCAACGGACCTTCGATGTGCAGGACGGCGGCGGCTTGAGGGGGATTGAGACCGTGCATGGGAATGGGATTGTAGCGGGGCCGCAGCGGGCGGACCTGACTTGCATGCACGCCGTTCCTAAGCTATTGATTCGCCACCGGAGCACTGGAGCCAGGTGCATGCGCCCGACCGCCTCTGCCGCCCTGCTGGGCACCCTGCTGTTGCTGCTGGCGCCGTTGGCTGCCCGCAGTGCGGACTGCGCGCCCGATGCTGGCGCATCGTTGCGGTCGGCGCTGATGACCCCGGGCTTCCTGCAGGCTCATCCTGACCTGCACTGGCGCGAGCTGGGCCTGCAGTCGTGGCGCCAGGGCCGGCCCGATCATGCGCTGGTGCGTTTCAAGCGGGCGGCCGCGCACGCCGACAAGCTGTCGCAGTCGCTGGTCGCGCGCATGTACCAGGAAGGCACGGGTACCGCCCCTGATCCGGTGCTGGCCTACATCTGGATGGACCTGGCCGCCGAACGCGGCTACCGCGACCTGCTGCTGGAGCGCGAGCGCTACTGGAACCGCCTGGATGCCGCGCAGCGGCAACGGGTGCTCGCCGAAGGACCGGCGCTGTATGCGGCCTACGGCGATGCCACGGCCAAGCCGCGCATGGAGGCTGCCATGCGCGTGGACCGCAGCCGCATGACCGGCAGCCGTACCGGCTGGGTCAGCTCGATGCTGCAGGTGGAACTGTCCGACGGCCCCGAAGCCGGCTGGCCCACCCGTGGCGATGACTACTATCGCGATGCCTACTGGGACCCTGCGGCGTACTGGTGCATGCAGGACCGCATCTGGGAACAGGAATTCCGCGGCCGCAGCGTCGAGGTCGGCCCACTCAGCCCCGTGGAAGGCGCGGGGCGCTGACGTTCGTATTCCATGGTCATTGCCAGGAGGGCGATCATATGAAAGCGAAGCAAGCTCCACTCTTCTGCCTGCTGCTGGGCCTGTCGATGGCCGCTGCCGTGACCGCCAGGGAATGCCCGGTGGAGGCCCCGCGGCAGATCCCGCCAACCGTCCTGACCGGAGGCTTCTTCGATGCCCATCCGGACCTGTTCTGGCGCAGCATGGCCCAGCGGGCCGAACGGGACAGACAGCCCGCCAGGGCGCTGGACTACTACAAGCGTTCGGCGCGCTACGCCGACAAATTCTCCCAGGCCATGGTGGCGCGGCTGTACCAGGAGGGCCTCGGTACCCGGGCCGATCCGGTGATGGCCTACATCTGGATGGACCTTGCCGCCGAGCGCATGTATCACGACTTCCTGGTGCTGCGGGAGCACTACTGGGCACGCCTGGACGCACTGCAGCAGGCACAGGCGATCGAGCGCGGCCAGCAGATCTATGCCGACTATGGCGACCGCGTGGCCAAGCCTCGCATGGAGCGCGCCCTCAGGGACGGCCGCCAGCAGATCACCGGCAGCCGCCTCGGGTACGTGAGCTCCGGCCTGATCGTCGTCCAGCGCCGCGGCAACGAGCAGGGCATCGTGACGCCGGGCAGCATCGTCTACGACAACGACTACTGGCGCGCCGCCGACTACTGGTGCCTGCAGGACAACTACTGGCGCCCCGCGCTGACCCCCAGCGTCGAGATAGGACGGCCGGACGCGGTCCGCGACGACAAGGCGGTGGACGACTAGAATTGGGCGATGGCCAAGCTCTATTTCTACTATTCGGCGATGAACGCCGGCAAGACCACGACCCTGCTGCAGAGCGCGCACAACTACCGCGAACGCGGCATGCGGGTGGCGATCCTGACCCCGCGCCTGGATGATCGTGCCGGCGCCGGCGTGGTGGCCTCGCGTATCGGCCTGCGTGCGGACGGCATGGCCTTCGACCGTGACACCGACCTGCAGCACTGGGTCGAACAGGACCTGGCCGCCAACGGCCCGATGGGCTGCGTGCTGGTGGATGAAGCGCAGTTCCTCACGCGCGCCCAGGTCTGGCAGCTCAGCGAGGTGGTCGACCAGCTGCGCATTCCGGTGCTGTGCTACGGCCTGCGCACCGATTTCCGCGGCGAGCTGTTCGAGGGCAGCCAGTACCTGCTGGCCTGGGCCGACGAGATGCAGGAGATCAAGACCATCTGCCACAGCGGGAAGAAGGCGACGATGACGGTACGCGTGGACGAACATGGCCATGCAGTGAAGGATGGCCCGCAGGTGGAGATCGGTGGCAACGACCGCTACGTGTCGGTCAGCCGTGCCGAGTTCAAGAAGATCACCCGCGGTGAAGGGCGGATCGATCCGGCGCAGGCGCCCCTGCCGCTGTAACGGGTGTTCTTTTGCAGGGCTTGCAGCCCTGCACCCGCGGTAGTGCCGGCCGCTGGCCGGCAACAGCAACAGCAAGAGCTGGCATTGCGTGTGATGGCGGGGCGGTGTCGGACTGCGGGGACGCTGCAAGTACGTCCCTGTAAGCTTGGCAGCCGCATCCATGCGGCTGACACCCCGCACTCCGACACCG
>NZ_JAPTFQ010000051.1:0-35289 GCF_030985535.1 Stenotrophomonas sp. Sm2128 | reverse complement strand
GCCGGCCGCTGGCCGGCAGATATGGAAGCGTTCCGGCGTCATGAGGTTGCCGGCCAGCGGCCGGCACTACCGTGTGGGGAATTGCCGAAGCCGGCGGTTGGCACGACCCCGTCAGGACCGCATCCTGCGGTGGGCGAGGGGGACTGAATCAGGGACAATAGCGTCCCCGCCGCTCCACGCCTGCCTCCGATGACTGATTCCGCCGCCCCGCATCCTGCCCGCATCCTTGATGGCCGCCGCATCGCCGAGGACCTGCTCGACAGCCTGAAGGTGCGCGTCGACGCCCGCGTGGCCGCTGGCGGCAGCCGCCCGGGCCTGGCCGTGGTGCTGGTCGGTGGTGACCCGGCCTCGACCGTATACGTGCGCAACAAGCGCCGCGCCGCCGAGAAGGTCGGCATCGAGGCACACGATTACGACCTGCCGGCCGGTACGACCGAGGCCGAGCTGCTCGACCTGATCGACCAGCTCAACGCCGATCCGAAGATCAACGGCATCCTGATCCAGCTGCCGCTGCCGGGCATCCCCGATGCGCGCCGGCTGATCCAGCGCATCGACCCGCGCAAGGACGTGGACGGCTTCCACCCGGAAAACGTCGGCCATCTGGCCCTGCGAGAGTTCGGCCTGCGCCCGTGCACCCCGCGCGGCATCACCACGCTGCTGGGCCACACCGACCAGCCGGTACGCGGCCGCAACGCCACCATCGTTGGCGTGAGCAACCATGTCGGCCGGCCGATGGGCCTGGAGCTGCTGATTGCCGGCTGCACCGTGACCAGTTGCCACAAGTTCACCCCCAAGGACGTGCTGGAGCAGGCCGTGCGCAACGCCGACATTCTGGTGGTGGCGGTGGGCCGCCCGGGCATCGTGCCGGGCGAGTGGGTGAAGCCGGGCGCGGTGGTGATCGACGTGGGTATCAACCGGCTGGATGACGGCCGGTTGGTGGGCGACGTCGGGTTTGAAGCGGCGGCCCAGCGGGCGAGCTGGATCACCCCGGTGCCGGGTGGCGTGGGCCCGATGACCGTGGCCACGCTGATGCAGAACACCCTGGAAGCCGCGGAAGCGCTGAGCTGACCTGCGATTGGGGAGATCTGCTGTTGGTGGGTGCCGACCGTTGGTCGGCACAATGCCGGGGCAGGGTGATGCCCCGCTCCTGGTAGGTGCCAACCTTGGTTGGCACAAACAGGCAGAGGCCTTGGCCCCATCTGGGGTCCTGGTGCCGGATGGATAGTGCCAACCAAGGTTGGCACCCACCCAAGCCGCCCTGAACCAATCGCCGCCCGCGCGACACTGCGTCGCATCTACCCCCTGCCACGCGGCGCGAAAAAGGGGTAAAATGTCGCGCTTCCCCACATCTCGGGTATGCCGATGCTGCGCATCCAGGCTGAAGCACTCACTTACGACGACGTCTCGCTCGTCCCCGCCCATTCGACCATCCTGCCCAAGGACGTCAACCTCGAAACGCGGTTGACTCGCGACCTGAAGCTGAAGCTTCCGATCCTGTCCGCAGCCATGGATACCGTCACCGAAGCCCGCCTGGCCATCGCCATGGCCCAGCTCGGCGGCATGGGCATCATCCACAAGAATCTCAGCCTGGAACAGCAGGCCGCGGAAGTGGCCAAGGTCAAGAAGTTCGAGGCCGGTGTCATCCGCGACCCGATCACCGTCGGCCCGGAAACCACCATCCGCGACGTGCTGGCCCTGACCCAGGCGCACAACATCTCCGGCGTGCCGGTGGTGGGCAGCGACGGCCTGCTGGCCGGCATCGTGACCCACCGCGACATGCGCTTCGAAACCGAGCTGGACGATCCGGTCCGCCACATCATGACCAAGAAGGATCGCCTGATCACGGTCAAGGAAGGCGCCGCGTCTGACGAAGTGCTGCAGCTGCTGCACCGCAACCGCATCGAAAAGGTGCTGGTGGTCAATGACTCGTTCGAACTGCGTGGCCTGATCACCGTCAAGGACATCCAGAAGAACACCGACTTCCCGAACGCTGCCAAGGATCTGTCGACCCGCCTGCTGGTCGGCGCTGCCGTCGGCGTGGGTGGCGATACCGATCGCCGCGTGGAAGCGCTGGTCGCCGCCGGCGTGGACGTGATCGTGGTCGATACCGCGCACGGCCACTCGCAGGGCGTGCTGGACCGCGTCAGCTGGGTCAAGAAGAACTTCCCGAACGTGCAGGTCATCGGTGGCAACATCTGCACCGGCGAAGCCGCACTGGCGCTGCTGGACAGCGGCGCGGATGCGGTCAAGGTCGGCATCGGCCCGGGCTCGATCTGCACCACCCGCGTCGTCGCCGGCGTCGGCGTGCCGCAGGTCACCGCGATCGATCTGGTGGCCGAAGCCCTGCAGGACCGCATCCCGCTGATCGCCGACGGTGGCATCCGCTACTCGGGCGACATCGGCAAGGCGCTGGCCGCCGGTGCCTCGACCATCATGGTCGGTGGCCTGCTGGCCGGTACCGAAGAATCGCCGGGCGAGACCGAGCTGTACCAGGGCCGTTCGTACAAGAGCTACCGCGGCATGGGTTCGCTGGCTGCCATGGAGAAGGGGTCGAAGGACCGCTACTTCCAGGACGCCGCCACCGCCGACAAGCTGGTGCCGGAAGGCATCGAAGGCCGCGTGCCGTACCGCGGCCCGGTGGGCGGCATCATCCACCAGCTGATGGGCGGCCTGCGCGCCACCATGGGCTACGTGGGCTGCGCCACCATCGAAGACATGCGCAGCAAGCCCAAGTTCGTGAAGATCAGCGGCGCCGGCCAGCGTGAGAGCCACGTCCACGACGTGACGATCACCAAAGAGCCGCCGAACTACCGCGCCTGATGCGGGCCGAGCAAAGAGGAACGGGGAAGCACTTCCCGTTCCTCTTTCTCCATCTGCCGCCGTAAATCTGATTTCGTTTTCCCTACTGCATTGCCGGGGCGCCATGACCAACATCCATAACGACAAGATCCTCATCCTCGATTTCGGCGCGCAGTACACGCAGCTGATCGCCCGCCGCATCCGCGAGCTGGGCGTCTACTGCGAAATCTGGGCGTGGGACCACAACCCGGCCGAGATCGCGGCGTTTGGCGCCAAGGGCATCATCCTGTCCGGCGGCCCGGAATCGACCACGCTGCCGGGTGCCCCGGCCGCGCCGCAGGAAGTGTTCGACAGCGGCCTGCCGATCTTCGGCATCTGCTACGGCATGCAGACCCTGGCCGCCCAGCTGGGCGGTGCCACCGAAGCGGCTGACCAGCGCGAATTCGGCCACGCCGAAGTGAACGTGATCAACCCGGATGCCCTGTTCAAGGGCCTGAGCGACCACGGCGGCGAGCCGAAGCTGAATGTCTGGATGAGCCACGGCGACCACGTCTCCGTCGCGCCGCCGGGCTTCACCATCACCGCCACCACCGACCGCATTCCGGTGGCCGCCATGGCCAACGAAGAAAAGCGCTGGTACGGCGTGCAGTTCCACCCGGAGGTGACCCACACCCTGCAGGGTCAGGCGCTGCTGCGCCGCTTCGTGGTGGACGTGTGCGGCTGCCAGACCCTGTGGACCGCCGCCAACATCATCGACGACCAGATCGCCCGCGTGCGCGAACAGGTGGGCGATGATGAAGTGATCCTGGGCCTGTCCGGCGGCGTCGATTCGTCCGTGGTGGCCGCGCTGCTGCACAAGGCCATCGGCGAGAAGCTGACCTGCGTGTTCGTGGATACCGGCCTGCTGCGCTGGCAGGAAGGCGACCAGGTGATGGCGATGTTTGCCGAGCACATGGGCGTAAAGGTCGTTCGCGTGAATGCCGCCGACCGTTACTTCGCTGCGCTGGAAGGCGTAAGCGACCCGGAAGCCAAGCGCAAGATCATCGGCAACCTGTTCGTTGAGATCTTCGACGAAGAGTCGAACAAGCTGAAGAACGCCAAGTGGCTGGCGCAGGGCACCATCTACCCGGACGTGATCGAGTCGGCCGGCAGCAAGACCGGCAAGGCGCATGTGATCAAGAGCCACCACAACGTGGGCGGCCTGCCGGAGCACATGAAGCTGGGCCTGGTGGAGCCGCTGCGCGAGCTGTTCAAGGACGAAGTGCGCCGCCTGGGCGTTGAGCTGGGCCTGCCGCGTACCATGGTCTACCGCCACCCGTTCCCGGGCCCGGGCCTGGGCGTGCGTATCCTGGGCGAGGTGAAGCCGGAATATGCGGAGCTGCTGGCCAAGGCCGATGCCATCTTCATCGATGAGCTGCGCAAGGCGGACCTGTACGACAAGACCAGCCAGGCGTTTGCCGTGTTCCTGCCGGTGAAGTCGGTGGGCGTGGTGGGTGATGCGCGGGCTTATGAGTGGGTGATTGCGCTGCGGGCCGTGGAGACGATTGATTTCATGACGGCGCATTGGGCACATCTGCCGTATGAGTTCCTGGGGACGGTGAGCAACCGGATCATCAATGAGTTGCGGGGGGTGTCGCGGGTTGTCTATGACATCTCGGGGAAGCCGCCGGCGACCATTGAGTGGGAGTGAACTTGCGGATGTGATGCAGTAGGAGAAGAGGCGCTGCGGCGCCTTTTCTCTTTGCAGCGGTGATATCTTCGTGCCCGCAGAATTCAGAGCATTGCGCGGGTGGCAGGCTCTGAACGACGCTACTCTAAGGCTGAATACATTAAGTTTCCTTTCGGGCGCGAAGGGGCAGAGGGTACTGCGGAGTTGATGTGAAGCTTGACAGGAGCGGGAAACAGGATGCCGGGTTGAGTGCTGAGTGGCGGGCGATGGGTAGAAGCAACGGGTAACGCCGACATGGAAGGAGCAACATCCTATGAATAAGCAGGGGCTCAGCGAACGTGACATCTGCACCAAATTCATCACGCCAGCGCTAGAAGAGGCTGGATGGGATGTCCTGACCCAAGTGCGCGAAGAGTTTCTGCTGACCAAGGGGCGGATCATCGTGCGCGGCAAACTGCACACCCGTGGCCAGCACAAGCGAGCCGATTATGTGTTGTTCCACAAGCCCAATCTGCCCATTGCCGTCATCGAAGCCAAAGACAACAAGCATGCCATCGGCTCAGGCATGCAGCAGGCTCTCGGCTATGCCGAAATGCTGCAAGTGCCTTTCGTATTCAGCAGCAACGGAGATGGCTTCCTGTTCCATAACAAGATCGCCAAGGACGGTGTGATCGAGCGCGAACTGAGCCTGGACGAGTTCCCCAGTGCCGATACGCTTTGGCAATGGTGGGCGGAGCATCAGGGTCTGGGCACGCAGCAACAGGCTTTGGTGGCTCAGGATTACTACAGCGACGGCAGCAACAAGACGCCTCGCTATTACCAATTGCTTGCCATCAACAAGACTATTGAGGCGATTGCCAAAGAGCAGAAGCGCATTCTGCTGGTGATGGCTACGGGCACAGGCAAGACCTATACCGCCTTCCAGATCATCTGGCGGTTGTGGAAGTCGCGTGCCAAGAAACGCATCCTGTTCCTGGCTGACCGCAACATCCTGGTCGATCAGACCATGACCAACGACTTCAAGCCGTTCGGCGCAGCGATGACCAAGATCCAGAAGCGGCAGGCCAACAAGTCGTATGAGATCTACCTGTCGCTTTACCAGGCCGTTACCGGTAACGAAGAAGAACGGAACATCTACAAGCAGTTCAGCCCGGAATTCTTCGATCTGATCGTGATCGACGAATGCCACCGAGGCAGCGCCGCCGAAGATTCGGCCTGGCGCGAGATCCTGACGTATTTCCATTCCGCCACACAGATTGGCCTGACCGCTACGCCCAAGGAAACCAAGGACGTATCCAACATCGACTACTTCGGTGAGCCCATCTATACCTACTCGCTACGCCAGGGCATCGACGATGGCTTTCTCGCGCCCTACAAGGTGGTGCGCATCGACCTGGACAAAGACCTGACCGGCTGGCGTCCCGACAAGGGCATGCTCGACAAGCACGGCAACGAGATCGAAGACCGAATCTATAACCAGCGTGATTTTGACAAGACGCTTGTGCTGGAACAGCGCACGCACGTGGTGGCGCGCAAGATCAGCGAATACCTGAAAGCCAGCAACCGCTTCGACAAGACCATCGTCTTCTGCGACAACATCGACCATGCCGAACGCATGCGCCAGGCGCTGGTCAACGAAAACGCCGACCTTGTGGCGCAGAACCACCGCTATGTCGTGCGCATCACCGGCGACAACGAAGAAGGCAAGATGGAGTTGGACAACTTCATCTTCCCGGAAAGCAAATACCCCGTCATCGCGACCACTTCTAAGCTGATGACCACGGGCGTCGATGCTCAGACCTGCAAGCTCATCGTGCTGGATCAGCGCATCCAGTCGATGACCGAATTCAAGCAGATCATCGGTCGCGGAACGCGTATCAACGAGGACTTCGACAAGTACTGGTTCACCATCCTTGATTTCAAGAAGGCGACCGAGCTGTTCGCCGATCCGGCTTTCGATGGCGATCCCGTGCAGATTTACGAGCCAGGCCCAGGCGAGTCACCGCTTCCTCCAGATGAAGAAGATGGGGAGGCGTCGCCTGAATTCACCTATCCCACGCCGGATGACAACCCCACGTACCCCGGTGGCGTAGCCGAACCGCTGCCAGGTGAGGAAGGCAGCAACGTGCGCCGTTACGTTGTCGCTAACGTCGAGGTCAAGGTGGTGGCCGAGCGGGTGCAGTATTTCGACGCCAACGGCAAACTGATCACCGAGTCCCTGAAGGATTACACCCGCAATACCCTGGCCAAGGAGTTCGCGTCGCTCGACGATTTCCTGCGCCATTGGAGCAAGGCCGAGAAGAAGCAGGCCATCATCGATGAGCTGGCTCATCAGGGCATCTTCTTCGAGGCTTTGGCCGACGAGGTAGACAAGCAATCAGGCAAGGATTTCGACCCTTTCGATCTGCTATGCCACGTGGCCTGGGATCAACCCCCTCTCACGCGCAAGGAGCGGGCTGAGCAGGTCAAGAAGCGCCATTACTTCGCCAAGTACGGCGAGCAAGCGCAGAAGGTACTCGAAGCCCTGCTCGACAAGTATGCCGACGAAGGCGTGGCCGCCATCGAGGAAACGCAGATCCTCGCCATCGCCCCCTTCAACCGCCTGGGCACACCGATCGAACTGGTGCGTGCCTTTGGCGGCAAGACCCAATACCAGCAGGCCGTTGGCGAGCTCGAGCGTGAGCTCTACCGCGCCTGATCAGAACTAGACCCAGGAAGTATTCATGTCACTTGCAACTCTCATCAAAGCTATCCAGGACATCATGCGCAAGGATGTCGGCGTCGATGGCGACGCACAGCGCATCAGCCAGATCTGCTGGTTGTTGTTCCTGAAGATCTTTGACGACAAGGAACAGGAGTGGGAACTCACCCAGTCCAGCTACCGCTCACCGCTACAAAGCCGCTTTCGCTGGAGCAACTGGGCCAAGGATCCGGAAGGTATGACCGGTGAAGAGCTGATCGACTTCGTCAACAACGATCTCTTCCCGTCCTTGAAACAGCTTGCCACCAAGGCGGGCGTGTCCGCGCAAGGCCGGGTGATCGGCTCGGTGTTCGAGGATGCCTACAACTACATGAAGTCCGGCACGCTGCTGCGCCAGGTGATCAACACCATCGAAGAAGACGTGGATTTCAACTCGTCCAGCGACCGGCACTTGTTCAACGACATCTACGAGAAAATCCTCGCCGACCTGCAGTCGGCTGGCAACGCGGGCGAGTACTACACCCCGCGTGCGGTCACGCAGTTCATGGTCGATATCCTCGACCCGAAACTCGGCGAAAGCATCCTCGACCCGGCCTGCGGCACGGGCGGCTTCCTGACCTGCGCCATCGAACACCTCAAGAAGCAGGTCAAGACGCCAGATGACAACCGGCTGCTGCAAGAGAACATCCATGGCGTCGAGAAGAAACCCTTGCCGCACATGCTGGCCATGACCAACATGATGCTGCACGGCATCGACGTGCCTACCCGGATCCGCCACGACAACACGCTCTCTCGCCCCTTCAAGGACTATGGCCCGCGCGACCGGGTGGACATCATCATTACCAACCCACCCTTCGGTGGCATGGAAGAGGATGGCATCGAGAAGAATTTCCTCGCCAAGCATCAAACCCGCGAGACCGCCGATCTGTTCATGGCGTTGATCATGCACCTGCTCAGGCACGACACGGGCCGTGCCGCCGTGGTGCTGCCGGATGGCTTCCTGTTCGGCGAGGGGGTGAAAACCACGCTCAAGCGCGAACTGCTGGAAGAGTTCAACCTGCACACCGTCGTGCGCTTGCCCAAGGGCGTGTTCGCCCCTTACACCAGCATCGCTACCAACATCCTGTTCTTCGAGAAGGGCGGTCCCACAAAGGACGTATGGTTCTTCGAGCACCCCTACCCGGCAGGCTACAAGAGCTATTCCCGCTCCAAGCCGTTGACGATTGAGGAGTTCGACCTTGAGAAGTCCTGGTGGGGCGGCCCGCAGCGTAAGGGACGCAAGATTACCGAGCATGCCTGGAAGGTACCTGCCAAGGATCTGGCTGCTCGCAGCTACAACCTGGCCTGCAAGAACCCGCATGAGGTGGCCGTCGAACTGGTGGATCCGGACGAGCTGATGGCCGAATACCAGGACATCACCCGCCAGTTGCACGCTGCCCAGCAAGCGCTGAAAACCGAACTGCTGGCCGCGCTCAAGGCCACCAGCGGAGAGGCGGAATGAGCGACAAGCCCGTGTCTCTCGTGTCGGCCCCGGAAGGCTACGCCAACTGGTTGGGCGAGCTGAAGAACCGCATCCACAGTGCCCAGCAGCGGGCCGCGCTGGCCGTTAACCGCGAGCTGGTACATCTCTACTGGCAGATCGGTCGTGACATCCTGCAACGGCAGGCCGAGCAGGGCTGGGGAGCCAAGGTCATCGAGCGGCTTGCGCACGACCTCAGGACAGCCTTTCCCGAGATGAAGGGCTTTTCCCGCGCCAACCTGATGTACATGCGTTCCTTCGCCGACGCCTGGCCGGACGCGGCAGTTGTCCAACAGGCTGTTGGACAATTGCCCTGGGGCCACAACCTGGTGTTGCTGGCCAGACTGAAGCAACCCGAACAGCGCCTGGCCTATGCCCAGCGCGCCGTGGAACAGGGCTGGTCACGCGCCACATTGGAAATTCATATCGAATCCCATTTGCTGGAGCGGGAAGGCCAGGCGATCACCAACTTCGCCGAGCGTCTCCCCGCGCAGGGAACCGATCTGGCCCGGCAAGTCCTCAAAGATCCCTACCTGTTCGACTTCCTGCACGTTGGCCAGGAAGCGAACGAACGGGATATCGAGTCAGCGCTGATCAAACACATAACCCAGTTCTTGCTGGAGCTGGGTGCGGGCTTCGCTTTCGTCGGCCGCCAGGTTCATCTGGAAGTAGGCGGTGACGACTTCTTTATCGACCTGTTGTTCTACCACCTAAAGCTGCGCTGCTACGTGGTCATCGAGCTGAAAGCCGAGAAGTTCAAACCGCAGCACCTTGGCCAGTTGAGCTTTTACCTCACCGCCGTGGATATGCAGGTAAAGGCCGAACAGGACAACCCCACCATCGGCTTATTGCTGTGCAAGAGCAAGAACACCGTGGTGGCCGAATACGCATTGCGCGACAAGACCCAGCCTATAGGCGTGGCGGAATACCAATTGATTGAATCCCTTCCTGAAGAACTGAAAACCAGCCTGCCCAGCATCGAACAGATCGAACGTGAACTGGGAGGCGATCATGAATAAGCACACGGCCGAATTGCTGGAAAAGCACTTCGATACCGCCTTTTCCGCACCAGATGGCATCAAGAAACTGCGCGAGCTGATCCTGACGCTGGCCATGCAGGGCAAGCTGGTGCCGCAGGATCCGAACGATCAGCCTGCCAATGAACTGTTGGAGCGCAGCCGTGCTCGAATGGTAGAAGCAATGAATGGAGGAGGTGTCAAGAGAGAAAAGGCCGCCGCTTCTATCGAAGAAAGTGAGAAACGCTTTCACCCACCAAGTACGTGGGCGTGGTGCAGGCTTGTTGATTTAGGGCAGTTCATCAATGGCGCGGCATTTAAACAAAGTGACTGGGATAAGACTGGCCGGCCTATCATTAGAATTCAGAATCTTTCGGGTCGAAGTTCAGTATTTAATCGAACCCGAAAAGATTTTGATCAATCCATTTTGGTGAAAAAAGGCGATATTCTCGTTTCCTGGTCGGCAACACTTGATGCCTACATTTGGCATGGAGAAGAAGGTGTACTTAATCAACATATTTTCCGAGTGCTGCCAGCTTCGCTTGTAAACAAAAAGTATTTGTTCTGGCTTCTGAAATGGGTAATACGCCAATTGGCTGAAAGTGATCATGCGCATGGACTAGTTATGACGCATATCAATAGAGGTCCTTTCTTGGCGTATCCGATTGCTATTCCTCCTATGGAAGAGCAAGCCCGTATCGTTAATAAATTTGATGAACTGATTGCACGCTGTGACGAACTAGAAAGGATCCGCAATGCACAGCAGGAAAAACGCCTGATCGTCCATAACGCGGCCATCAAGCAACTGCTGAACATCGCCGAACCCGACCAGCACCAGCGCGCTCTGGCCTTCCTCGCCGAAAACTTCGGCGAGCTCTACACCGTCAAGGAAAACGTCGCCGAACTCCGCAAGGCCATCCTGCAACTGGCGGTGATGGGCAAACTCGTCCCGCAAAACTCGGACGAGCAGCCCGCCAGCGAATTGTTGAAAGAGATCGAGGTTGAGAAACAGCGTCTGGTGAAGGAAGGTAAGATCAAAAAGCCCAAGCCTTTGCCACCAGTGACAGAGGAAGAAAAACCGTATACGTTGCCGCGGGGGTGGGAGTGGGTGCGTGTTATCGATATAGTTGATGTTGGAACTGGTTCAACTCCTGCTACAACAAATAGAGATTATTATGGTGGGGACGTGCCCTGGTACACTAGCTCTGCAACGAATAAGTCGTTTGCTGGCAAGCCAGAAACCTTTATTACAGAAAAGGCAATAAAAGAAACCAACTGCAAGGTTTTTCCTTCGGGCTCTTTAATTATCGCACTATATGGTCAAGGAAAAACAAGGGGCCAAATAAGCGAATTGACAATTGCTGGGGCCACAAACCAGGCGATTGCCGCCATGGTATTTTTTGACTCTTCCATCGGCGTGAAGAAGTACCTGAAGTATTTCTTTATAAAGATCTATGAGGAAATACGAAAAATGGCGGAAGGGGCTGCGCAGCCTAATCTTAATGTTCGTAAGGTGAAGGAAACATTAGTCCCACTCCCGCCACTTTCCGAACAGCACCGCATCGTTGAGAAAATAGACGCAATTATGGCTCTATGTGACTCGCTAGAGCAGCAGATCGACGCCAACACCAGCAAGCAGACAGAATTGCTGAGTGCTCTGGTTCGTGCGCAATCGCAAGGTGGCGCAGTTGAAGATACCCAGCGATCATCACGTTCAACAGCCCAAGTTATTGACCTCGCCACCTACCGCGCGTGCATCGGCTGCTATACGATCAACAAGCTCGCCACTGCCCAATACTTCGGTCGCACTGCCGCCGCCAAGGTAATGTACTTGGCGCAAGCGCACGTCGGCTTGGAACTGAATCTGAAACCCGAACGTGAAGCTGCTGGGCCACTGGATACCTGGATTTATGATTTCGAGCGGCAAGGTCAAGACAAGCGCTGGTTCGAAGTCAATGAAAAGACCTTGGCTAACGGCGGGAAAAAGACGGAATACCGCTGTTTGTCGGCGTTGTCGGAGCCAGCAGCGAAAGCCGAAGCACTGATGTCGCCCGGCCAGAAGACTGAATTTGACCGTCTGATCTACGCCCTGGCAGACAAGAAGACCGAAGAAGTCGAGATCATCGCCACACTTTTCGCGGTATGGAACGATTTTCTGATCGATGGTGTTCAACCGACGGATGCGCAGATCATCTCCGATGTTCGCGAAAACTGGCACGAGCGCAAAGCACGCTTCACACCGGCCGAACTTGGGCGATGGCTTGATTGGCTACGCAGAGAGAACATCATTCCTCTCGGACTGCCACCGAGAACCGTGCAGCAATCAAGATTGGGCTTTGATTAACGGTGAAATTTGCATGGCAGCGAGAGGCACGTTCGCAGGACTGGGAGGTGCCAGAAGAGGACTAGAGCTAGTAATGAGATAATAAAATGACCAACCTGCAAGATCTGGGCCTCGCCTATCGCAAGGCGAAAGTTGATCTCTATTATTCGTCCCATGCCTCTCTGGATGATATTGCAAACTATGAAGAAAATTTGCATTCCAACCTTTCCTTGCTGCAGGAAAAGATCAATGGCGAAGACGAAGCCTGGGTGACATCACCGGAATTCATAGGCACTTGGACACTGGTCACCAAGTCCGTCGAGATGGATTGCTGGGCGAAGTACAAGAAAGAGAATGGCGGTGGATTGATTTTCTCCTCGCCCATTGATGAGTGGCAGCATGCATTGAAAGCCTTGGCTGAGAAGGAAGTGCCAGAAAAGCCAAAAGCCGAATTCCGAATAATGGCCCGATGCAGCCTGGACTTTCATGTGCTCTCCACCTTATGGATGCTGGAAGTCGGGCAGTTATTCGATGCAAGATTGAGCGAGTGCGCATATGGCAACCGCTTGCGCCGCACTCAAGATGGAAAAGGCATCAATAAGCTGTCGCTTGGTTCGTTCCAGCCTTATCTGAAGCCCTTTCGCGACTGGCGTGACAAGGGTATTGCCGCCATGCGTGCCGCGCTGGATGCCGACAAAAAGATTGTGGCATTAACTGCGGATGTCAGCTCTTTCTATCACGAGCTGAATCCTGGCTTCATGTTGAATCCAAGTTTTAGAAAGGAAATACTTGGCATAAAGCTGAATAGGAGAAAGAAAAAACTACACCGCTTGTTCATTCATGCATTGCAGGCCTGGGCAGCAGCAACCCCGTTGAAGAAAGGCTTACCCGTGGGGCTGCCGGCATCGGCTATTGTCGCCAACATGGCGCTGGTCGAGCTGGATCGCTGCATCGAACATCAGGTTGCTCCCATCTATTACGGGCGATACGTCGATGACATTTTGCTAGTCATGGAGAACGGGGCTGGCTTCGATTCGACGCTGGATTTATGGGAATGGCTGTTTGGCCGGTCAAACGAAATGCTGGGCTGGGTGGATCAAAGTAAAAAGCAAGTTCGCTTCAGGCCCGCTTACCTTAGCAAAGGTAGGAGTAAAAGCCGGGTGCGTTTTGCCAATGGCAAGAACAAGGTATTCATTCTGGCCGGTGAGCCGGGCAAGACCTTGGCGGACGCCATTGCTCATCAGATTTACGAACGCGCCAGCGAGTGGCGAGCCATGCCGCGGTTGCCTCGATCCGCTACGCATGTTGGCACCGATCTGTTGGCCGCCACACAAAGCGACGGCGAGGCCGCCGACAACCTGCGCAATGCGGATGCGCTGACCATGCGTCGGGCAGGCTTCGCCATAAAACTTCGCGACTTCGAAGCCTATGAACGCGATCTTTTGCCCGAAGCCTGGGCAGCACATCGTCGCGCGTTCTTCCGCGCCTTCACCCAGCACGTGTTGGTGTTACCGCAGTTTTTCGACTTGGCTGTCTATCTGCCCCGAGTCATTCGCCTCGCCACGGCCTGTGAAGACTTTGCCGATCTACGCCGAATTATCGAAGCGCTGCAAAGACTCTGCCAGCAGGTACAGGAGCAATGCGACATCAGTGTCAAAGCGTGGCATGAGAAAAAGAGTAAGCCGAACGCTACGGAGATGCTGGATCGCTGGAAAGGGCAGCTTTTTTCCAGTGTTCGGGAAAGCATAACGGCCGCATTTCCTCCCCGCTTGTCCAAAGCAGGCAAACAGGCGTGGAAGACCTATATGGCCGACTGTCATCCCGTCATTGACCTTGATGCTTTTCTGTCCTGGCCGTTATCCGTAAAAAGCTTTCAAGCACAGCAGGCCCGCCTGTTCTCGCTTGACCTTGCACATCTGCCATTCCGCTTCATCGGGCTGCCGAAGGAAATGGTGGCGCAGCGCGGTATCCCCGCCAAAAAGACCATTGTAGGCTGCGACAAAGCTGCCGAGTTGTTGTCTAGCGCTGTATTCGAGGGCGCGCAGACACTTACCCAGTGGATCGGCTTCAAGCAATTGCCGCAGGGGCTGCCGTTCGCGACTCGGCCCTTCAATCTGCCGGAGCTATTTATTCTTAATCGCCATGCTTATTTAGAGGCGACGCAGGACGATATGCGGGCGGTAGTATTGTCTGTGCGTGGATTTGAGTTGGGAGAGAAAACGCCTCTCTTCGATAAAAACAACGTACTGCAAGTACCAGATGGTGTAACTCCAAGGAAATGCAGTATTGCCGTATCCAGTTGGCAAACAAGTCTGGATAGCTGGACAGCTAGTGTGATGCGCATGCCGGATCCCGACGCCGAACGCTATGTGCGCCTTTGTCGCCTGCTGGATGGCGTAATCGCCCAGCCCAGGGACAGCCGCTATCTGATCTTGCCGGAATTGGCACTGCCCGCGCACTGGTTCATTCGTATCGCTCGAAAGCTGCAAGGCCGCGGAATTTCGCTAGTTACGGGCATCGAATATCTGCACGCCAGCAAGTCGCGGGTCCGCAATCAGGTTTGGGCAGCGCTCTCCCATGACGGTCTGGGCTTTCCCTCGCTTATGATCTACCGTCAGGACAAGCAGCGGCCCGCCCTCCATGAAGAGCAAGAATTGCAGCGGCTGGCCGGATTGGAGATGAAGCCGGACAAGGCCTGGAAAACACCGCCCATCATTCAGCACGGCGACTTTCGCTTCACCATGTTGATCTGCAGCGAACTGACCAACATTCGCTATCGCGCTGATCTGCGTGGCAAAGTGGATGCGCTGTTCGTTCCGGAATGGAATCCAGATACCGAAACCTTCAATGCATTGGTTGAGTCCGCAGCATTGGATATCCATGCCTACATCATCCAATGCAATGATAGGCAGTACGGCGACAGCCGCATCCGCGCCCCTTACAAGGACAGTTGGAAGCGTGATGTGCTGCGGGTCAAAGGCGGGGTCACCGATTACTGCGTGATTGGCGAAATCGATGTGCAAGCGTTGCGTCAATTCCAAAGCAGCCACCGCTCACCAGCAAAACCATTCAAGCCGGTGCCGGATGGGTTCAATGATGCGATGGATCATCGGCGAAAGATATTGCCTTTGGGGGAGTGATATGTGAGTCCTGCTTCATCTGGTGCCCCGCGCTAGTTTGCACGAACTCGACTCTGTAGCGTCAAATGCAGTCGTTCAGAGCGACTTCAACTCGCGATCCTGTCGAGAAACGATGCGTGCTTCTGGCGGTGGAAGTGACGGGGATGTCTCATTTTCGATCACTCAACATAACGTTCAAGCTGATGGCCGGTTGACCTTGATTTGAGAATTGAGGGCACTTAGAGGTGCCCTCGGTATCTATAGAAGACCGGTGGATATCACTCCGGCCTGACCTCCCGACAAGCCCACTCAACCAACCCACGGCAAGCCAGAAACAACCCATCAACCACCCCCTCATCAAGATGCCGCTCCGGGTCCGCTGCCACCCGGCAGCGGTCTGCCGCGTGC
Source organism: Stenotrophomonas sp. Sm2128 (assembly GCF_030985535.1). Taxonomy (NCBI): domain Bacteria; kingdom Pseudomonadati; phylum Pseudomonadota; class Gammaproteobacteria; order Lysobacterales; family Lysobacteraceae; genus Stenotrophomonas; species Stenotrophomonas sp. Sm2128. Next base: position 19,735 of record NZ_JAPTFQ010000051.1, on the reverse strand, counting down.
AGCAGCTCCAGCACAGTCAGCGCCCCGACCATCGCGCGCTCACTCCTGGCCAGACTCACGCGGCGGCCGGGCGACACATCGGTTTCCGGCCACGGGTGCCCATCTGCCCCTTCGCAGCCGCGCATGCGCTTGAGGATGCCCAAGAGGTAGTTCAAGTCGGGCAGGGAGGCGTCGTCGTTGATGGGTTCAACAACGGTGTACGAGGAGAAGGTGTCGGATTCGTTCATGGCGTCGGCTTCCGTGGCTGTGCTTAACAGCGCCACCGTGAAGAGGTGGCGGACGATGCATGGCTGCAAACCGGGATGATGTAGCGTCATAGAACCGGTGGATCCGAAGATCCCCACGCACCGCCCGCCAGAAAGGCCGACGGATTGCCCGCCGGCACCGGTTAAGGACGGTGCCGACGGGCAAGCGCAAACTACAGACGCGTACATCAATGCGGGTTTGCAGACCCGGCCACCCCTTGTCGGTGGCGCGCCATGTTGTTTATGCGCTCGCTCCGAATGCCAATAGAAATTCGCGAAGGAATCGCGGAATTCGAGAGCGAAGAACTATTGTGGCACGCAGCATTCGTGCAGCGCGCGACACCGCCGGACGCATTCGCGCAGCTGCTCTGCTGATGGCGAATCAAACTGGCGCAATCGCCCACGCCACAAGCGAATAGCGCGACGGTCTTCTTTGCAACAGTTCTTAGTCCGCCTCGCCGGGCAACGGCGCGCGATCAGCTGCATAGCCCGAAAAGCGGTTCAAACCCGACATCGACAGCGCGCGTCGCGGCTTCAACCAACGCCAGCCTCAGCCGCATTCCCCACCAACAACTCAATCATCGCCCGCGCCGCCGCCGACTGCCGTCGATGCGGCGCATAGATCACCGAGAACGGCCGCGATCTCCCCCGCAGCTGCGGTAGCACCTCTACCAGCTGCCCACGCTGCATCCGCTCGCGCACGATGAACTCATAGCTCTGGCAGATGCCGATGCCCTGTTCGGCCAGCGATACCACGCCCAGTACATCGTCGGAGGTCTCGATGGACGAACGCGGCAGCCAGTCCACGTCGCGTCCGCTGTCGCGGAAGATCCAGGGCGCCAGCCGCCCGGTGCGCGGCATCACGAACGGCAGGCACAGGTGCTGCTGCAGATCGTCCAGCGTCTGCGGCGTGCCACGGCGCTGCAGGTAGTCCGGCGCGGCCACCAGCAGCAGCGGTGCGTCTTCCAGCTTTCGCCCCACCAGCCCGCTGTCCGGCAGCTGGCCCAGGCGGATGGCCAGGTCGAAGCCTTCGGCCACCAGATCCACGTTGCGGTTGGTGATGTTCAGTTCCACCTGCACCTGCGGGTACTGCTGCGCAAAGCGCGCCAGCACGGGCGGCAGCCGGTAATGGCCATAGGTGGTGGGCACGCTCAGGCGCACGCGGCCGGCCAGCGCGCCGTCCTGGGCCAGTACGTCGCGCTCGGCGTCGTCCAGCAGGTCGAAGGCGGTGCGCACCTGTTCCAGGTAGAGCCGCCCGGCATCGGTCAGGCCCACGCGGCGGGTGGTCCGCTGCAGCAGCTGGCGGCCCAGCCGCGCTTCCAGGCGGGTGACCGCGCGGCTCAGCACCGAGGGCGTGGTGGACAGCGCCACCGCGCCGGCCGTGAACGAGCCGTGCTCGACCACCGCCAGGAACACCTCCACATCGCCCAGGTAGTCGAACTTGCGGCTCATTTGGCTCACCGGGGAACAGATGTTTTGTGATGGGGCCAATTTATCGCCGCTGGGGCGATGAATAAAGTGGCGGCCATTCCCCGATAGGAGCGACCCCATGAACCTGATGACCCGGCTGGCCGCAGCGCTGGCCCTGACCCTGGCCGCCACCGGCGCCCATGCCGCCAACGTGCTGGTGGTCCTGTCCGACGAGAACCACCTGGACCTGAAGGACGGCAAGGTGCTGTCCACCGGCTTCTATCTCAACGAGTTGATGCAGCCGGTCAAGCTGCTGCTGGACGCGGGCCACGAGGTGACCTTTGCCACGCCGCAGGGGCGCGCGCCAACGGTGGATGCGTCCTCGGTGACGCCGGCGTACTTCGGCAACGATGCCGCGCAGCTGAAACTGCACAAGGAATTGCTGGAGAAACTGGTGCTGACATCGCCGACCGCCTCGCCGGTGGTCAGCCTGGCGCGCGTCGAGCAGCAGGGCTACGGGCGTTTCGACGCGGTCTACATTCCCGGTGGCCACGCGCCGATGCAGGACCTGCTGAAGAGCCCGGCGCTGGGCCGGCTGCTGGCCAACTTCCACCAGCGCAACAAGACCACCGCGCTGGTCTGCCACGGGCCGATCGCGCTGCTTTCCACGCTGCCGGATGCGGCGGGTTTCGTGGCAAAGCTGGAAGCGGGTGCGACACCTGCCACGCCGAAGTGGATCTACAGCGGCTACCAGATGACGGTGATCAGCAACCAGGAGGAAGAGCAGGCCAAGCCGCTGCTGGGCGGCGGGGAGATGAAGTTCTACCCGCAGACGGCGCTGCAGCAGGCGGGGGCGAAGTTCAGCAGCAATGCCACGCCGTGGACCGGGCATGTGGTGGTGGACCGCGAGCTGATTACCGGGCAGAACCCGGCTTCGGCGCTGGAGGTGGGGCAGCGGTTGGTGGAGCGGTTGAAGTAAGGCGGTTTCTGCATCGCATGCGGTGCCGTGGCACCATGATGGGCTGGCCTCGCCCTTCCGGGCGGGGCCGTTTTCCCAGGGAAGCCCTCGAACACGACATGCGAACGTCTTTTTTCATTCTCTCCGCCCTGTGCCTTGGCTTGCTGTCCGGCTGTGCCAGTGGCCCGGAGGAGCACGCCTCAAGCCGCGAGATCACCAGTGCGTTCGTGGCCGACGACGGCCAGCTGTACCTGTTGCCGCACTATGACGAGCCGATGCGCTTCAATGCCGCGCCGTTCCGCGAATACCGCGTGCTGATGGACAGCCCGCTGCGCGAGGCGGTGGCCTGCGCGCAGATGTACTTCCATGAGGATTGGCGCGACCCGGCCAACAAGGCCAAGGTGCACGGCAGCTATGCGCTGCTGCTGCGGCCGGAGCAGGTGACGGCGCAACAGGCCGCGCAGTTCAAGCTGGAGCGGATTGAGGTCCCCCCGCGTGAGGCCAAGGCCGTGGAGGAGCGGGCGCGCTACTACCTGCCGATGGACCGGACCCGTTACGCGCTGGCGTTTGATCGCGCCTGCAATCTTTCAAGGAAGGGCGGCAGCTATTACAGCGCGCTGTTCGAGGGCGAGGGCGAACGGGTGCAGTTGTCGGATGCTGCAGCGCTGGCGGAGAAAGGGAAGCTTGCACAGCCGATCAATGCGCGGGCGCAGCGGATCCTGCCGGAGAGGGAGGACAAGCCGGGTGCGGGTTCGGCGGCGGGCAAGGTGCTCGGCGCGGCGCTGATCCCTGTGGCCGTGCCGGTGTTTGTGCTAAGCCTGCCGTTCCTGGGGCCGGATCATTGGAAGTGAAAAGGCGTTGGGGGAGAGTCATCCACGCATGGCGTGGATTGGGCATCGCCTGAAAGTTCATCCTGGAGATCTGTGTGCCAAGCACGCTGGAAACTGTTTTGAAGACTGCAGGCTTCATTGTCGTTGCGGCGCTTCCGTTGGTGATCCTCTGGTTCACCCTTCGGCGGATGTCAGCAACTGCTCGCTCGTCCGTGAAATCGGGGCTGCATTTGCATGCCCCGCGCCGGATTTCCGGCAGGTCCATGACCTTGGTGATGGTGGATGGAAAAGAGGATCGGGAGCACTACTTCTTTGATGCGGCGTCCTTTTACCTGCGGCGTGGGCCGGTGCCCACGGCGGTTCCGCTCTCGCAGATCACCTCAGTCACACGAACGTCCGACAAGATCTACGGGCGCTATTTCTGGCGGGTGTGCTTCAGCAAAGCGTCGGGCAGAAAGTGCGTGACGTTCACCAACAACCTGACGCTGTTCAACCGCGATTTCCTGCTGTTCCTGGAGGCGGTGCGGAAGGCCAACCCGTTGGCGACCGTTGATCGGGCGAGTCTGTTCTTCTGATTGTGCGGTGATATCAGTGGCGCCGATTGGCAAACAGAGGGGCCAGGAGGGCAGGTTGTTGCGAATGATCTCGCACGTGTCTTGCCCACTCAGCCCCTGCTGGCGGCGCGGGCCTGAATATCGTGCTGCACGCGCTGATCTTCCAGCTGCTGCTCCAGCTGGTTGGCGATGGCACGCTGCTGCGCTTCGCGGCTGACGACGTCGAACTGCTGCATGGATTCTTCCACCGTGGTCTGCGCAGCCAGTTCGGTCGGCATGGCGGCGCGCTGGTGTGCGGGGTCGCTCGGCTCGCCCTGGACCACGAATAGGGTGTGACCGGCGGGTTTGTCCTCGGTGGCGTTGCTCAGCAGTACGTGGTCCACGCGATCCAGGTCGTTGTGCTTAGCCAGCACCAGCAGGCTGGCAGTCATGCGCTCGCTGGCTTCGTCGAAGGTGCGGCCGTGCTTTGTATCCAACGTTGCCACGCCTTCGCGCACCTGCTGGTAGAGGGCGTGATCGGGATGCTCGGGCTGGGTGGGCAGCAGGGGTGCGGGCGGCGCTTCGGGCTCTTGCTGGGCCGTTGCGCTTGAGGGTGCCGCCGCCGGTGCTTCCACGGGTGGTGGCGCGTAAGGAGGCGCGTGCTCCGAGACCCTGGGCGCGGCGTCTGTTGTCAGCGGGGGCGCAGCTGGGTCGGCTGCTGCGAGGGTGGCTGGAACGTCTGGCTCAAGCTGGATTGGCGCCGGCGTTGCTTCGGCTTCGTGGAGACGAGCAGTAGCCGCCGCGGCTTCAGTCACTTCGGTCTGGATTGACGGGGCCGGGGAGTGGGTGTGAGTTGCAACGGGCTCCTGCGCAGGAGCGGGGTGTCCGACACCCGACGTAGATGATGCACTCACTTCTGGCTGTGCGGGAGATCGCTCAGCGGAGGGAATGCCGGGTGACGGCACAGGGGCTGCCGGCATCGGGTGCGCAGGAGGATTTGTCTCGGTATGCGCTCGCCGCTCGCTTGACTCATCCCGTGCAGGTTGCGCTGCAGCGGCTGCGGTCGGCTCCTGTCGTGGTGCTTCGCGGCGAGCCGGTTCCTGCACGGATTCCACACGATCCGAAGGCGTCGGCGCTGCAGGCGCAGGAGCGCGATGCTCCTGTACCAAGGGCGATGTGTTGGGCGACAGTGCAGCGCGTTCAACGCTGTGCGCATCGATCACGGCTTGTGGCGTCAGCCGTTCTTCGGCGTGCTCGCCGCGAACCTCAGCCACGGCAGCGGCGGCCACCTGCTGCGCTTGCGGTGCAGCGACACCCAGTCGATTGGCTTCCTGCATGGCCTGGTCGCGGGCTTCGCGTTCGTTGACGGTCAGTGCCTCGATACTGCGTTCGTGGGCGCCGGGTACGGGCGCCTCCATCTGTTGGATGGCGCGGATCTGCGAGTAGGTTCCGTTCAACTCCTCGCGGATGTTGCCCTCGGCCAGCGAATCGTAGATCCAGCCGTCATGCAGCCATTCGCCGTCGCCCTGTTGCTGATAGGTGCGTCCATCGGATGCCAGTACGTGATCGGGATGGTCTTGGGCCCAGATCACTTCATCCGGAATCGGTCCGTACTGGGACCAGCCTTGTGCGGTGTAGGCCTGCTCGTACTGCTTGGCAAAGGCCGCCGAGCTGCGGGCGGCGTTGAAGGCCATGATGCCCTGTGCGGCTTCGTCAAGCTGGGCGGACTTGACGGCGTTGGCCACTTCGATCGTGGTGTTCCTGATGCCGTGCTCGAGGACCTGATGGACAACCTCGCGCCGCCATTCGCCGGTTTCCGGATTGCGCTCCCAGGGGCGTGGCAGTGCGCTGGGTGTATCGCCGGCATCGCCGGCAATGCTGAAGGGATTGATCGGTTGATCCGGCGCGGACAGCCGCAGCCCGACGGCCCGGCTTGAGGCCTGGTAGTTCAGTTGCTGGGTCAATTCGGCGTCGGCCGTGAGCAGTGTAGTCGCGCCGTAGATAGGGCGATCGGCCAGGGTGCCGGCGGTGCCTATGATCTCCCGCTCGCTGTGCGTCCAGCCCTTTTCGGGATGCGCCGGGTCAAACGTCCAGATCCTGCCGGTGCCGTCGGCCTGGTTGTTGATCTGGTATTTCTCGATCCAATCGACGATCTCACTGCCACCCCAAGCGCCTAACCCGCCACCAATGATGCCAGTGACAATGGCGCCAGGGCCGGACTCGATGCCCAGCAACGTACCGACCTTGGCGCCCACTGCCGCGCCGGTCCAACCGCCGACGCTGCGTGCTCCGAAGTCCAGCAGCGCGGCTTCCGCGCCCGTCCGGTTGTCGCGTGCGTACAGATCGGCGATCTTTGTTCCTTCTGAGGCAGCTTCAACAACCGTCGCAGCGGCACCACCGATGACGGCGCCCCGCACCATGTTTGGGCGCACGCGGATGGTGTGGTCGACGCTGCGTGCTTCCTGGATGTTGGGCGTAATGCCTTCAACAACCTTGAGCGTTGCGCGCTCATCGAGAACGGCTGCCGCTGTTGGTGGGCTGACCTTGTCGTTGAGGGGCAGGGTGTCCGTAAGCTCGGCGTGCCAGCGGCCTTGTGCGCGCCAGCCATCGCGCAATGATTGGGTGATTCGGGGGTCTTTCAGCCGAGCCTCGCGTTCGGCTTCCAGCGCTGCGCCCGGTAGACGGGTATCGCTATGGCTGTCGTAGACCTGAGCGCCTTCGCGTCCGTAGAGTCGAATCTGGATGCCGGTCTCGGCCTGGACCTTGTCCAGATTTCCGGGCAGGGCATCGTAAACGTGCTTGCGCACGTCTTCGGGGACGTAGCGGCCGAAGCCTTCGTCGTCCAGCTTGTCAGTAAACCTTCGGTCGACACCAAGCTCGCTTTCCAACCGATGTGCGACAACTCCCCGAATCTCCACTTCGTAGCCCTTGGCCTGGAGATTCTTGATCAAGGCAACGGCGCTATCGCCATTACCCAAGGTGGTATCGAGGATAAGGTTCTTGCGGCCGTCGATCGCCGCAGAACGGAGTTCCTTGGCCCACTGGCTAGCGTCCGCGTGGGTATACCCGGACCAAGTGTAGGGGTACTGTTGACGCAGGCGTTCAACGTGCCGATGTTCATCGCGCAGTTCGTCTGGATCGATCGTAATGACATCTTTGTGCAGTTCTGCCCTCACCTCACGCTCTAGACTACCCTTGCCAGCGCCAGGCTGCCCGGAGAGTATGATCGCTTTGGGATTGTTATATGACGTTCGACCATCTATGCCGCTTTTTGGAATGATCTCTTTCCATAATATTTCTTGATGCAAATCTGACGAAAGGCGATCATCGACGGAGGCCATCACAGTCTCCTGAAGTTGACTTTAAAGTACTCCCATAAATCGTCAATTTCGGCCATGCCGATGTTGCGGGACCTAGCGAACGACATCAGTCGCTCCTTCTCATGGGCCTGAGCCATCGCCTTTGGGTCTGCCGATTTCTCGGCAGCCGCAAGTTCGGCGCGAGCTTCCATAACGAAAGTTCCCAGCCTTCCATCCAAAGCAGAGATCGCGTCATCGAAAGGCATCAGTGGAATTTGGCGTGATCGCTCAACTGATCGATTGAGGACTTCCTGCAATCGTTCGATATGCTCCGGATAGTCCTTGAGCATTTCGCGGAGCTTGGCTGGAACTGGAGGAGTGGATTGAAGCATAGTCGACACCTATTCAGTGGTCTTGCACGTTTTCATGAGTATCTGTACTTGCAATGGTGAGTTCAATGCCATCTGTAGCTGCCGAGTATCGAAAGGAGTCGTTAGATGCCTCCTGCATGAAGATCGAAGTGCTTTCTGAGTTCGTCGAGCCTGAGCAAGCCTATCCCGCCGGACCCAGCGAAGAACATGAGCTCCACCTTCCCTTGAGCCTGGGCGATAGCTTCGGGGTTGCCTGACGCATCTGCGGTTGCCAGTTCAGCTCGCGCCTCGGAGATAAAGCCACTAAGGTGGTCCTCTAGTAGCCAGACTGCGGCCTCAAAGGGTGGGATGGACCGGATTCTTCTGTCCATTACCGAATTGAGAACCTTCTGCAGTTGTTCGATATGGCCCGGGTAGTCTTTGAGAATTTCCCGGAGTTTGGCTGGAACGGGTGGGGAAGAATGGGCCACTACTTTCACCTTTCCGGGCAATCCATGCGGATTCGAGAGTATCCGCACATGCCTCGGCGGGTCCAATGTCATTTGCGACACCGATTGGGTGGGTTGCCTGCTGCATTGATCGAGGAGCGGGATTTTTTGGAGGGACGAGGGGCGTTGATGGAAACGCGTACACGCGTGGTCTGGATCCACGAAGCTACACTGGCTGCCTACCCCCGATGGAAGCTCACCCATGTTCAGTGGAAAGGTCGCGGTGGTCACCGGCTCCACCAGTGGCATAGGCCTTGGCATTGCCACAGCCCTGGCGCGGCAAGGTGCCGATATCGTGCTGAACGGCTTCGGCGATGCGGCGGAAATCGAACGCATCCGTTCCAAACTGGAAGCCGAGTTCGGCGTGCGCGTGGCGCATGACGGCGCCGACCTTTCCCATGGCGAGGCGGTGCGCGGGATGATCGATCGCGCCGTCGCGACGATGGGGCGCATCGACATCCTGGTAAACAACGCGGGCATCCAGCACACCGCGTCGATCGAGGAATTCCCGGTCGAAAAGTGGGATGCGATTCTGGCGCTGAATCTCTCGGCGGTGTTCCATGCGACGGCGGCGGCCTTGCCCCACATGAAGCAGCAGGGCGCCGGCCGCATCATCAACATTGCGTCGGTGCACGGGTTGGTGGGCTCGGTGAACAAGTCGGCCTACGTGGCGGCCAAGCATGGCGTGGTGGGCTTCACCAAGGTGACCGCGCTGGAGAATGCGGGTACGGGCATTACCGCCAATGCGATCTGCCCGGGCTGGGTGCGGACGGCGCTGGTCGAGCAGCAGATCACCGCGTTGGCCGAGCGCGAAGGCACGGATCAGGAGACCGCCGCGCGTGAGCTGCTGGCTGAGAAGCAGCCGTCGTTGCAGTTCGTGACGCCCGATCAGCTGGGTGAGACGGTGGTGTTCCTGGCCTCGGACGCTGCGGCGCAGATCACCGGAACGGCGCTGCCGGTGGATGGGGGCTGGACGGCGCGCTAGCTGGCTGGCTGCGCCTTGCGCTGCAGCATCGGCAGTGCCACCAGCGTGGCGAGGAGGGTGAACAGCACCAGCGACGAACCTACGGTGCCGAAGCCCAAGCCACCCTTTTCCAGTGGCTTGGTGAGCAGGTCGCCGAAGGTGGCGCCGAACGGGCGGGTGAGCACGAAGGCGATCCAGAACAGGATGACCCGGTTGATGCCCTTGATGCGGCTGGCCAGCGCAGTGAGCGCGATGAGGCTGCCGATCAGCAGTGCGCCGCCGGTGAAGCCCAGCTCGGAATCGTCGGCGAGGAAGTCGCCCAGCGCGGTGCCGAGCGTGTTGGAGAACAGCACGGCGGTCCAGTAGAAGCCTTCGGCGCGGCGCGATGCGATGTTGCTGACCGAGATCGACTTTTCCGATACCCGCCAAGCCAGCAGCACCAGCGCCAGGCAGCCGGCCAGCAGACTGGCGCCGGTGGCGTAGCCCAGGCCGAGCGTGCGGTCGATCAGGTCGGACAGGGTGGTGCCGGCGGTGCTGGTCGCCAGCACCACCGACCAGAACAGCACCGGATGGAAGCGCCGCGCCGACAGTTGCAGGCCCAGCAGGCCGGCGAAGATCGCCAGCAGGATGGCCGAGCTGGCCACGTAGCCCAGGTTGAGCGTCATCGACAGCAGATCGCCCGCAGTCTCGCCGAGGGTGGTGGCGGCGATCTTCATCACCCAGAAACCGAGGGTGACCGCCGCCACTTTGCTGTGCAGGGAATCTGCGTCTGAAGCGCGCATCGAACGTCGCCTGGGGAGCCCGCGGGTGATGCTGTGGCGGGCGGCGTCGGAGTGCAGTCGGAACCAGGTTTGGCGAGGGTGAGCGTGGGGGCGGCGTTCAGCCGGCGCTGGCGTGGGCCGAAAGGCGCGCCAGCAGGGCGCCCCAGTCGGCCACGAAGCAGCCGTCGCGGCCGCGGTTGCATTCGGTGATCCACGCGTCCAGCGATTCGCTCCGTGCGCGGTAGCCGCTGACATCGCCCAGGACGGCGAAGTGCAGGCGGTAGTTCACCAGCATCTGCAGCCATTGCCCGGCCATGCCGGAGCGCAGCTCGAAGAAGTCTGCCGAAAGGCGCTGCACCGGAACGGCGATCCACTCGGCCTGGTGCCCAAGGGCATCGCCGACCAGGTCGCGCAAGGCGTTGCCATCCAGCAGCGGGCCTGTATCGGCGCTGCGCAGGACGCGGGTGCTGCCGATCTGTTCGACATGTGTGTGCATCGTGCGCTCTGAAGTTCGTATCGTCCGCCCAGTATGGCCATGGGAGAGGCCGACAGTAAGCAGATGCAGCATGAATCTGGCAAGCGAACGCGCTAGGCTGCGCCGGGCGCCCGCACGAGGCGGGTTCACGATACCGGGGAAGGGCATGGCAGGGTGGAGGAGTCGTTCGTTGTTGAGCGCGGTGCTGGTGTGTTCTGGCCTGCCGGTTGCAGCCGCCGAGCTGTGCACGGTCAGTGCCTACGGTGACGGGCAAGGCAACATCGTCGTGCTGGGCGCACCCGCTGCGGCGCCGGCCACAGGCCAGCGCTATCTGATGCTGGACGGGCGACGTGGCGCCACCGGTGATGCCAACGCGCCGGTGAGCTGCAGCGACGATGTGGTCAGCTTCAGGTCGCCTGCGGGAGCGACGCAGCGCTGGCAGCGACTGCCGACCCGCGATACCGAGACGACCTTCAGCAGTGCCGGAACAAAACTGGTCGGGCAGCTGATCGAACCAGCCGGTCCGGCCGACCCCAAACGGCCGTTGGTGGTGCTGGTGCACGGCTCGGAACGCACAATGGCGGTGGCGGCGATCTACCAGCGCATGCTGGTGGCGCAGGGTATTTCGGTGTTCGCTTACCAGAAGCGTGGCTCCGGCGATTCGGAAGGCGAGTACACACAGAACTTCGAGCTGCTGGCCGACGACGCGGCGGCGGCGCTTGCCAAGGCGCGCGAACTGGCGAGAGGCCGGTTCGGCCGCGCCGGCTACTTTGGTGGCAGCCAGGGCGGCTGGATCGCGCCGCTGGCGGCGACCCGCTCGCAGGCGGATTTTGTGGCGATCGGTTTCGGGCTGGTGGTGTCGCCCATCGAGGAGGACCGCGAGCAGTTGTTCGACGAGGCGCGACGCATGCAGCTGGATGCGGCGGCGTTGGCGCAGGTCGGGCAGCTTTCAGACGCAACCGCGCAGTTGATGCGCACGCATTTCACTGAAGGGTTCGAAGCGCTGGCCAGGGTGCGTAGCCAGATCGGTGCCGCGCCGTGGGCAAAGACGATCAACGGCGAGTACAGCGGCGACATGCTGCGCATGAGTGACGCCGACCTGCGCCGGATCGGCCGAGCGCGTTTCGACAACCTGGAGCTGATCTGGGACTACGACGCCGAGGCTGCGCTGCGCCGCCTGAAGGTGCCGTTGCTGTGGGTGCTGGCCGAGCAGGACCGCGCCGCGCCGATTGCCGCCACGCGTTCGATCCTGTCGCGCCTGCGCGCGTCGGGGCAACCGATCGACACCTACCTGTTCCCGGATACCGACCACGGCATGGTCGAGTTCCGCACCGATGCCGAGGGCAACCGGGTGTCGACGCGGATCACCGACGGCTATCTTCGCCTGCTGGCCGATTGGATCAAGCAGGATGTGCACGGGGGCTATGGGCGCGCGCGCAGAGAGAGCGAATAGCGGGTAGGGTGTACGCCTGCAGAGCGCCACGGTGAATGAAGGAAGGGAATGGAAGATAGGCCCGAGCCGCTTGCTTCATTGCACACATGGATGGCGGTGGCCCCTTGGCGCCGCTGGCTGGTTGCCGGCGTGCTGTTGGTGACCGGGTTGGGTGTGTTCTTCGCCGGTTGGTTCGGCTTGGCAATGCTGCTGGGCGACAACGAGGATGGCGCTGCGATGGCGTTGAATGCCGCCTTCGTGCTGCTGCTGTCGTTGGTACTGCTGCCGGCGCTGCACTATGGCTTCCTGCGCGGCTTCCGAAGTAGCGCGCAGGGGCGCGATCGGTTGGCCTTCCGGTTCGGAGCGGAGGATACAGCGCCGGTATCGGCCATCAAGTGGCCATGGTCCTGGCGGCTGCGGCATGCGGTGCTGTACGTGCTGGGTATTGCGACGTTGCTGCTCGTCTTCCTGCCGCACGACAACCAGGCGGCTTTCAGTGCCTTCATCGGCCGTTACAGTGCGGGCCGCGCGTCTGCGGGCAGTTTGACCATGCTGGTATTCGCGTGGCTGCCGCTGCTCACGCTGATGGGGGTGTGCATGCTGCTGCTTCGCCGCCAGTTCCGGCTCCGCGATGCCGGGTTGCTGGACGTGGTGGGCAAGCGGCTGCTTTCAGCGGAGAGCCACTGGCTGTTTTCGTTTGCGGCCGCGTTTGCCGCGACGGCGTTCCTGTGCCGCTTGATTGGCAGCGTGGCGCTGTAGGCGCGTGGGTGGCCACGCGCCAGCACCGCGTCAACTCGGCTTCGCGAACACATCCAACCCCTTGCCGGTTTCCAGCAGCGACTTCAGGCTCGACAGCACGATCGGCCAGCCCTGGCGGATGCCGGTATCCATGCCGCTGCCCGGTTCCAGCTCCTCATGGGTAACCGTCAGCCGCACCATGTCCTGATAGGGCACGATGTCGAAGGTGACGCGGCTGTAGGCATCCGGGTTGTCGGCCTGCGAGGCGGCGGCCCAGGTGATGACCAGCCGCGAGGGCGGGGTGCTTTCCACCACCTCGCCGACCAGCTCGACCGAGCGCGTTTCGTTGGCGCGCACGTGCTGCCAGAGCGAGCCGGGTTTCCAGTCCGAGACGTTCTCGTGGCCCCAGTAGCGGCGGGCGATCTCGGGGCGGGTGATGGCCTCGAACACCTTCTGTGGCGTGGACGCGATGTAGATCACGTGGATGAAGCGGGTTGACTCTGCAGACATCGTCATTCTCCTTCCAGTTCGCGTTTCAGGTCATGCAGCAGGCTCAGGCGCTGCTGCTCGAACTTGCGTACCCAGCGCTCGTAGACTTCATGCAGCGGCACCGGGTTGATGAAGTGCAGCTTCTCGCGGCCCCGACGCACCGTGCTGATGAGGTTGGCGTCTTCCAGCAGGCCCAGGTGCTGGGTGACCGATTGCCGGGCCATGTCCAGGTGCTCGCACAGCTGGCCCAGGGTCTGGCCGTTGTCCTCGCAGAGCAGATCCAGCAGCGTGCGGCGCGTGGGATCGGCCAGCGCCTTGAACACCTTGTCTGCGTCGCGCACGTTGTCTACCGCCATGGGGATGTCTTCAATTCCAGTTGTCGATCCTGACGTCGTGTGGGTTGGGCTGGCCCTTGCCAGTTTCCAGCAGTGCCTTCAGGCTCATCAGGAACACCGCCCACTTGGTGCTGCAGTGGGAGGTGAACTCGACACGTTCCTTCCAGCCTTCGTGGGTGAACAGCACGATGCAGTAGTCGCCTTCCTGCTTCAGTGCGAAGCGCGCGTGGGTGCCGATCCATTCGGCGGGGCCGGCGAGGAACTTCCAGAGCACCAACTCGCCTGGAATGAGCTGTTCCAGCTGCATTTCCATGGCGCCGATTTCCTGGCCGTTGTTGGTGAAACGGACCTTGACCGTGCCGCCGGTCTCGCGGTCGCCCCGGGTGTCTTCGGCCCACCAGGCGGCGACGCCTTCGGGGGTGGCCAGGGCCTGGTACACCTGGCTTGCAGGGGCCTTGATGCCGACCCTGTGTGCGATATCCACCATTGCAGGTTCCTCGCATGGGCAGGCAGGTGCCGCCCTTGGGACGAACTATATGCAGGTAAATGCCTGCATGTCAAATCCGGCCCAGGGACTTCCGACCCTGGTAGTGCCGGCCGCTGGCCGGCATCCTCGTGACAGCTGATTGACGCGTTGACAGGAGTACGTGCATGACTGAAACAGGAAAGGACACCTTGACCATCCGCCGCGCCAGTGCGGCAGATGCCCCTGCGGTGCTGGCGCTGTTCGATGAGGTGATTGAATGGTTCGTGTCCATTGGCAATCTGCAGCAATGGGGCAGCGAGCCGTGGTCCACGGTGCCGCGCCGGGTCACCCAGGTGACCGATGCGTGCGCGCTGCCTGGCGCATGGGTAGCCCAGAACGAGCAGGGTGAGGTGCGTGCGTTCCTGGCGCTGGGCGAGTCGATGCCCTATGTGCCGGCGCCCGATGGGCCGGAGCTGTACGTGCGGGTATTGGTGGCCTCGCGTGATGCGCGCGTGCGCGGCATTGGCCGTCGCCTGATGGCGTTTGCCGATGAGCAGGCGCGCGCTGCCGGCCTCGACCATCTGCGCGTGGACTGCTATGGCGGAGGCAGCGGTGATCTGGTGCGCTTCTACGAGTCCTGCGGCTACACGCGAATTGCGCCGTTCAACGTGGACGGCTGGCCAGGCATGCTGCTGGGCCGCCAGCTCTGACGCCGCTGCGTCATTCGGTCGCAGCATGCATGCAGGAATCGGTACATCGGTTCGGCGCTAGAGTGGGGTCACCCCCTCCTGGAAGGAGCAGCGCATGTACTACAGCAGTGGCAACTACGAAGCCTTCGCGCGCCCGCGCAAGCCAGCCGGTGTCGATGGCAAGCGCGCCTGGTTTGTGGGGTCGGGGCTGGCCTCGCTGGCCGGCGCCGCGTTCCTGGTGCGCGATGGGCGCATGGCCGGTGAACGCATCACCATTCTTGAACAGCAGCAGATTCCCGGCGGTGCGCTGGATGGCCTGAAGGTGCCGGAAAAGGGTTTCGTGATCCGTGGTGGCCGCGAGATGGAAGATCATTTCGAGTGCCTGTGGGACCTGTTCCGCTCGATACCGTCGCTGGAGATCGAAGATGCCAGCGTGCTGGACGAGTTCTACTGGTTGAACAAGGACGACCCGAACTATTCGCTGCAGCGCGCCACCATCAATCGCGGCGAGGATGCACACACCGATGGCCTGTTCACGCTGACCGAGCAGGCACAGAGGGACATCATCGCGCTGTTCCTGGCCACCCGTCAGGAGATGGAGAACAAGCGCATCAACGAAGTACTGGGCCGTGATTTCCTGGACAGCAACTTCTGGCTGTACTGGCGAACCATGTTCGCGTTCGAAGAGTGGCATTCGGCGCTGGAGATGAAGCTGTACCTGCATCGCTTCATCCACCATATCGGCGGCCTGCCGGATTTCTCGGCGCTGAAGTTCACGAAGTACAACCAGTACGAATCGCTGGTGCTGCCGCTCGTGAAGTGGTTGCAGGACCAGGGCGTGGTGTTCCAGTACGGTACCGAGGTGACCGACGTCGACTTTGATCTGCAGCCGGACCGCAAGCAGGCCACGCGCATCCATTGGATGCATGACGGTGTAGCCGGTGGCGTGGATCTGAGCGCGGATGATCTTGTTTTCATGACGATCGGTTCGTTGACCGAGAACTCCGACAACGGCGACCACCACACGGCGGCGCGCCTGAACGAAGGCCCGGCGCCTGCCTGGGACCTGTGGCGCCGCATTGCCGCGAAGGATGACGCGTTCGGGCGTCCGGATGTGTTCGGCGCGCACATTCCAGAAACCAAGTGGGAATCGGCAACGGTGACCACGCTGGATGCGCGCATTCCGGCCTACATCCAGAAGATCGCCAAGCGCGATCCCTTCAGCGGCAAAGTGGTGACCGGCGGCATCGTCAGCGTGCGCGACTCGCGCTGGCTGATGAGCTGGACGGTGAATCGCCAGCCACATTTCAAGAACCAGCCCAAGGACCAGATCGTGGTCTGGGTGTATTCGTTGTTCGTGGATACGCCCGGCGACTACGTGAAGAAGCCGATGCAGGACTGCACCGGCGAGGAGATCACGCGCGAATGGCTGTATCACCTGGGCGTGCCGGTGGAAGAGATCGATGAGCTGGCCGCGACCGGCGCGAAGACAGTGCCGGTGATGATGCCGTACATCACGGCGTTCTTCATGCCACGCCAGGCAGGTGACCGCCCGGACGTGGTGCCGGAAGGTGCGGTGAACTTCGCTTTCATCGGCCAGTTCGCCGAATCGAAGCAGCGCGACTGCATCTTCACCACCGAGTACTCGGTGCGCACGCCGATGGAGGCGGTGTACACCTTGCTGGGGATCGAGCGTGGCGTGCCGGAGGTGTTCAATTCCACGTATGACGTGCGCTCGCTGCTGGCCGCGACCGGGCGCCTGCGTGATGGCAAGGAACTGGACATTCCCGGGCCAGCGTTCCTGCGCAACCTGCTGATGAACAAGCTGGACAAGACCCAGATCGGTGGTCTGCTGCGCGAGTTCAAGCTGGTGCAAGAGGACTGAGCGGGGCGTGGGTAGCGCCGGGCCATGCCCGGCGAGCCCGGCAGCGGGTAGTTGACAGCGTTTCAACCTACTAGTAGGTTGGCGACATGAAAGAGTCGCTCTCGCCCAAGGCTCAGGAGATCCTGACCCATGCCCGTTCGCTGCTGGAGGCCGGTGGCTACAACGGTTTCAGCTACGCCGACGTGTCCGCGCGGGTGAACATCAGCAAGGCCAGCATCCATCACCACTTCCCCAGCAAGGCCGACCTGGTGCGCACGGTGGTTGAACTGTACCGGGCCGAGGCGCGCGAAGGCCTGGCGCTGCTGGACCGGCAGCTGGACGACCCGCTGCAGGAGCTCAACGCCTATGTGGAGTACTGGTCCAGCTGCATTGCAGGGGGGACGTCGTCGTTCTGCATCTGCGCGATGCTGGCAGCGGAGGCGCCGATGATCCCTGCGGAGATTGCCGATGAAGTGCGCGGGCATTTCGAGGATCTGAGCGGGTGGCTGACGGTGACGCTGGAGAAGGGCGCGGCGCTGGGCCAGTTGCGCCTGCAGGGTTCCCCTGCGGACGAGGCCAGGGCGTTCATGTCCTCGGTGCACGGCGCGATGCTGGCCGCGCGCGGTTTTGGTGACGCGGCGACCTTCGCGGCACTGGCACGGTTGGCGATCGCGCGGGTGAGCGCGGCGTCCTGAGAGATGTGTGGTGGGCCTGCGGCGACGCGGGCCTTCTTTTTGAGTCCAATGCCTACCTACTAGTAGGTTCATTCTATCCCTGGAGATGTCCCATGTCCCACCCTCTGTCCACGCTTGGCGTGATCCATACCGCTGTCAGCCTGATCCCGGTGTTGAGTGGCCTGTATGCCTTCATTCGCCATCGCGCAATCGATCCCGCCACGCGCGCGGGCAAGCTGTACCTGGTGGGGCTGGTGCTGTCGGTGGCCACCTCGTTCACCGTGTCCAGCACGGGCGGGATCAACCCCGGCCACGCATTCGGGGTGATCGTGCTGCTGGTGGCATTCGGCGGCGTGCTGGCCGCGCGGCTGCGCTGGCTGGGGCGCGCAGCACCTTATGCATCGACGTTTGCGCTGTCTTTCAGCTTCCTGCTGTCGTTGGTGCCCGGCGTCAACGAAACGCTGACCCGCGTGCCGGCAGCGCATCCGATTGCTGCCGCGCCGATGGCCCCGGTGGTGCTGTACACGCTGCTGGTCTGCCTGGTGGTGTTCGTGATCGGCGTGGCCGCGCAGTGCTGGAGGCTGCGAAACCGTGCCTTGGCAGGACGATCCTGAGACGCCGCCGGTCACTCCGGCGCGGCAAGTGCGCCCAGCAGTGCCACCGGTTCGATCAGTGCAGCCGAGCGCGCCGGGTCAAGTTGAATGTGCCGGCTGCAGAAGCCGAACGATCGGCCTGCGGCACGCTCGGGGACGCGTGCGCTCGCGTCCGGTGTCTCAATCTCCAGCACCTCATCCACGGCCAGCGCCAGCGTTGCGGTACCGGCATTGATCAACAGCATGGCCGGGCTGCCACCGTCGAATGCCGCTTGGCCGCTCATGCGGCGCAGGTCGACCACGGGTAATGGCTGCCCACGGACTTCCAGGGTCGGCCTGCCGTTGCGGTCTGCAGGGCCGAATGCCTCCAGGCCGCGAATTTCGACGGCAGCCTGGATGTCAATCGCGAACAGGGCGGTGCCTGCACGCACGATCACGATCTCGAACAGGTCGGCGGGCGATGCGCGTTTTTCCATTGCAGGTGGGGCGGGTACTGGCATGCGATGGGCGTGGCGAAGACAGCGGGAAGGAGGATCCTGATGATGACGCCCGAACGTAGCGCACGGCCGCGTCGGCAGGCGCACGCAAGGCGTCGGTTCAGTCTGTATCAGGCGGGGGCGCGTGGCGGCTCGACGGTGCCGATGCGTGGGAAATGCGGACGCAGCAGGCCAACGAGCTGATCCATGCCTGGAACGGAATGGCCAAATTCGTCCCATCGCGCATTGACCAGCCCGGACACGACGATCTGCCCGGTCTCGATGCGGGTCATCGCCCAGTAGGGTACGGCGCGTGCGCCGATTGCCATGTCCAGTACCGGGGTGACGGCGGCGTGCGAACGACTGTCCTGGATGCGGCGCCTGACCGCCTCCAGGCCGTCGGGCGGGCCTTCGATGTACTGGAAAAACCGCTGCCCGTCGACGAGCAGCGCTCCGGTAACGTCCACCCGGCGATTGAACGCGGCAGAGCCCGAGACGATCTGGCGGAGGGTTTCATCGGAAAGCCCAGCCGACATGTGGCTGGAGTAAGCAAATGCGTGGAGCATGGAAGGGGCTTCGTGTGACGCCCATCACTATACGTGGGTCTCCACCGTCCGCCGTGAGCCTTTTCTCACGTGGCGCTGGAGAGCGCTGAGCTGGATCAGCAGCCCACCAACCGATCCGCGCCAACACCGCCGCGATGCTGGCTGCGGTACTCGGTAGGGCTCGCATCGACCTGGCCCCGGAAGTGCCGACGGAACGATTCCTGCGAACCAAAGCCAGCCTGCTCGGCAATCCACTGCAGCGGCCGATCGGTGGTTTCCAGCAGCTCGCGGGCGTAGGCGACGCGCTCGCGGATCAGCCAGTCGATGGGCGACAGGCCGGTGGCCTCCAGGAACTGCCGCTGCAGGGTGCGTTGGCTGAGTGCGGCCTGCTCGGCGAGGCTGCCCAGCGAGTGCGGCTCGCGCAGGTTGCGGCGCATCCACTCCATCAGCTTTGCCAGCCGCGTGGGCTCGCCATGCGGAATGGCGCGGCTGACGCGCTGGCTGCGTTCGGCATCGCGCCATGGCGCCAGTACCAGTCGCTCGGCCACCAGGTTGGCCACGCGCGCGCCGTAATCCTTGCGCACCATGTGCAACATCATGTCCATGCCGGTCGCCGAGCCGGCCGAGGTGATGATGCTGCCGGTGTCTACATACAGTGCATCTTCGCGCACATCGATGCGCGGGAACTCGCGCGCCAGCGCTTCGGTGAGGCGCCAGTGGGTGGTGGCCTGGCGGCCATCGAGCAGCCCGGCCCACGCCAGCACGAAGGCACCGGAGCAGATCGAAGCGATGCGCGCGCCACGGCCGTGGGCACGGATGAGTGCATCAAGCAGCGCCTGAGGCGGGCGCTCGCTGGGCTCGCGCCAACCGGGAATGACGATGATGTCGGCGTCATCAACTGTGCTGAGGTCGTAGGGAAGCTGCACCTGCGTTCCGCCAAGCATGCGCAGCGCACCAGGTTCACCCGCGCACAGCTGGGTGCGATACCAGGCCACGCCGAGTTCCGGCCGCACCGGCGCGAACAGGCCAACCGCACAGCCGAACTCGAACAGCCCTTGGCCGTGGCAGGCAACGATGGCGACGAGCGGTGCGCTGGGATG